>NZ_JBRJXU010000122.1:0-108534 GCF_057467645.1 Zarconia sp. | reverse complement strand
CTTGATGAGCGAAGCGATCGCACTGGCTACATCTGGTTGCAGGGGAGCAAAGTACTTCATCCCTATTCCCCATTCCCCATTCCCCGCCCTCACCGGAAACAGTCTTATCCAAAACTGACGTTAGCCTAGATTCTTCACCACGCCGCTCGTAAATGCCTGAAACCCTGAATACTCGTCGAATTCGGGAATGGTCGCTCGATGACAAACGGTAATGGGGACAAAACTCGCCAATTAACTGATACTGAAGGCTTCCAGCTGTTTGGAGAAGGCGATGGTGAATAATGCCGGTTAGACGGTTTCCGATGACCGACTCATGCTCCAACGGCTCGACCAACTCGCGCACCATTCCCCACACTCCTTGACCAATGGCACATCAGCAAAACCACCTCACCAATGACCATTGCCTCTCACCCATGGAGCGACTAAAGTGAAAGTTAGTGACGCTATCGGAAACACTGACGCTCATGGGTGTTCTAACCTATCTCGCTCCCCAAGAAGTTACCGTCCGTCGGCCGACAGTGCTGCGGGGAACCTTCGACCCGCAACAAGTGACGGAGATCTCCGTCATTGCCGAAGACCGCTTTCCCCTCCCCGTGGCGATCGATCCGAATAATGGCACCTGGCGGGTGACCCTAGACCGGGGATTTAGCGGTGCGGGAGTGCGCTGGTTGCGCTTGCGGGGGAAGAACGGGGCGAACCAAGTCCAAAGCGATCGCGTCGTCTACCTCACCGTCAGCCCCCAACCGATGGCCGAAGCGGAAGGGTTGAGCGTCAAAGTTTTACAAAACACCTGGCTGAAAGTTTCCCCCTCGGGTTCGAGCAGCCTCAACGACGAGCAAAAAGTCTTTATCCGAGCGGGAGAAACCCTGAAAGTCCGTCGCTACGCCCCCCTTAACGGACACCTCGCCCTCGAATTCGAGACTCCCATTTCCCCAGTGGGGCAGTTTGGCTACTTTTACCAACCCCACGTCCGCCTCGCATGGCAGGGACAAGATTTCTTCTTCGAGGAAGACGAACTGCCGCAACCCCCGGTGGGGACGATTTTGGTGTGGGTCAAACAGGATACGAAAATTAAAGCCGTACCGGAAAGTTCGAGCGTCTTACCCGGCGATCGCCAAGTCACCCTCTTCGCCGGACAAACCCTGATCGCCTACGGTTACGCCTGCGTCGACGGGCACTTCCGAGTCACCCTGCGCGACTCCATCCCTAAATTGGGTAATAGCGGCTATCTCTACCGCAATCACGTGCGCCTCAAAGTCGAAGATGAGTGGATCGAGTACGATCGCAACGCCTTAACCGTCACCTTGGAAAAAACCACTGTCTTCAAAAAGCGTCCGATCGATTCCTCCCGACTTTCCGCAGCGGAAAAAGTCACTCTGAATGCTGGCATGGTTTACGGTGTCAGCAGTTATGCCCTCGAAGATTCCCATTTCCGGGTGGCACTGACAGAAAATATGCCCGGATTCGGCAATACCGGCTACCTCTTCGCCGATTTCGTCCAACTCAAAGAAGGCGGCCAACCTTTCAACGTCTTCCCCAGCCTCAGCTATCGGGGACCGGTGGAAGTGATGGTGGGTCAGCCGACAGTACTCCACGGCACCTTCGATCCCACCAAAGCCGTTGCGGTTTCCGTCGTTGCCGAAGATAAATTCTCCTTCCCCGTCAGTCTCGATCGCAATGCCGGTATTTGGCGGGTCACCCTCAACAATGGCTTCAACGATCCCGGATTGCGCTGGCTGCGGGTCAAGAGTACCAACCGCAACGGCGCAACCGTCGGCAGTCAAATTTTTTACGTTACCGTCAGTAACGATGCCCTGACCGTTGGCGATACCCTCACTATCCGCATCCTCAAAAATACCCTCTTTAAAATTGCCCCCGTCGATTCTGACCGATTGACCTCCGAGCAAAAAGTGAGGTTCGATACGGATACGACCTTGGCGGTGGCGAAGTACGGCTTCGTCGACGGTCACCTGAAAGTAGTACTCAAAAACCCCGTGGCACCGGTGGGAGATTTCGGATACTTTTTCGAGTCCCACGTCGAACTGAGGAAAGGCAACCAAGTGTTGCAGTTCGACATCGGTGACGTGCCGGATATTCCCACCACCGGGGAGTTGTTGGTCACCGAAACCACTTACATCAAACTCAAACCAGAACCCGCATCGAGTTTACCCGCCAACCAAAAGGGTCGGTTGCTTCTGGGGCAATCTTTCGGGGTTCTGGGGTACGCTTCAATCTCGGGACATTTTCGAGTCACCCTCAAAGAGTCCGTCCCCGGTTTCGGCAACGTCGGTTTCGTCTATCGCAATCACGTCAAACTGCGCCAAGATGGCAAACAACTCGTCAACTACGATGCCAATGCCCTGACTCTGACGATTCGTCAGCAAACGGCTTTAAAGCGTCGCCCGATCGCCTCAAGTCAGCTGAGTTCGGGGGATAAAACCACCCTCCCCACGGGACGGGTGTACGGCGTGGCGGGGTACAAAATCGAATCCGAACATGTCAAAGTCACCCTCACGGAACAGTTACCCGGATACGGCAACACCGGCTATATTTTTCCCGACCACGTTTTGATGCGACGCGGGGGCCAGAAGATCGACTTATTTCCCAAACTCCCCAAATACGTCGAACTCAACGTTCCTTATCTTTCCCAGCGTTGGAATCCCCGGTATTACTGGTCTACCTGTAACGTCACCTCGATCGCCATGGTCTTTGCCTACTACGGCATCGAACCCGAGGCTAGCTACCCTCTCGCCGACGACCTGTTGGAGTGGATTTTTAACAGCTACGGCGAAGGGTCTCAAACGGAACACGAAGTTCTCCAGCGACTGATTCGCGCCTATGGATTCGAGACCAGTTTCTCGACAACGCGCAAGTGGCGGGAAATCGACTGGGAACTGGCGAACGGTCGTCCCGTGGTTCTGGCGGGGGATTACGTGCAACCGAGCGGTCATATCGTCACTGTCATCGGCTACACCCCGGACGGATTGATTGTCAACGACCCTTGGGGAGATGCCCTCACCGGTTACTCCAACACCGAAGGCGTGCGCTTGTTCTATCCCAATGGCTACGTCAATTCAATGAGCGGCCCCGAGGGGAATATTTGGGCCCACTTTATTAAGAAGAAGTAGGTCGAGGGTGTGGGGATCGGGGAGACAAGGGAGACAAGGGGACAAGGGAGAGGGGGGAAGAATGACGCTCTAGATGTGGGGACGCGGTGATGCAGTGATGGAGAGTACGAATTTTGATTTAATGCGCGCATTTTCTCCCCCGGCCCCCGAGAGCGAACGAAGCTTCCTCTGCCCCCTTCGCCCCGAAACCCCTACCCTCTCAAAGTTCCCCCGAAGCTGGTTCGAGTGCGGTTAGGTTAAAGGAATTTAGAAATCGATCGGCTTCGACCAAAAAGTTGGTGAGATCGTCTTGGGAAGTAACAACGATCGTCTGATAGATTCGTTGGTTGACTAAGTAAACGCGATGTTTGTAAATTAGTCCGTCCAGACCTTCGTAGTACAAGTCCAGTCCCGGATGTCCCCCGAGAGAAATATTGCGATCGGCTTCCAAACGCTGACTGACATTAGCTGTGAGTCCTTGCATAGTGCCTTCTAACAGGGTTTCGGCCGGCAAACCTTGGAAAGCTGGGGGAAAGTCGTTGTAGCGAACGGCATAAACTCGCGTTTGGAGATCGATTCCGATGGTGTGGAGTTGGATTTGACCGACTTCGGTTTCGATCGATTGCACTTCTTCGCGCAAGTTTCCCGGTGGGACTTCGATCGCAAATCCAGCCTCGGGACGAGACAGCAAATCCCAGTCGGATGCGGTTTGCTCGATCGTTGTCGGTTCTTGACCCCAAACGGCTCGAGCGCAAATGGCTGCATACCCTGCCCATAAAAAGAGCGCGGTTAGGGAAGAGAGCAGAATGGGTCTTTTCATGGATGAAGTGCGTGTAAGGGGAAGTAATAAGTAATAAGTAATAAGTAATCAGTAATAAGTCAATAGAGGTCTGCGAAAATCGGGATAAAATTCTCGGATCCGACCGATCCTCGATCGATAGTTTGTAGGATGGACAGTTTTTATCGCCGCAGTTGTGGGTGGCGTTCGTCGGTAGAGTATATCGATCGCCCCCTTGAAGGTTTTGGAATGGTTTCTAAATTAAAGCCGATGACGAGATTTGAACTCGTGACCGCTCGATTACGAATCGAGTGCTCTACCACTGAGCTACATCGGCACTGCTAACTTAGCATTTTAGCAAATTTGGGGAAGTCGCGATCGCTCCAGGAAAACTTTTTCTCACACAGCGAGATTCGCTTCAAACAGAATCCATGCCTAATGTATATGAGATGCTCGAACCCAGCGATCGTGACTTCGAGCTTGCTGTCCTCGGTTTCCTTTCCCTTGCCAGGGTTGGGCGATCGTTCCCATGAGACGCAATTCACGCGCAATTCAAAATAGAGAGCAGTGACGTCTGAGGGATTTAGCGAGCAAACGCTGATAGTGTTTTTCGCTGAGGGTATACGCACCGAACCGGGCGAGGTGGGGATTCATTAATTGAGCGTCGAACAGAAGAAACCCTCGAGAGCGCAACCGTTCCACCAATTTGACCATTGCCACCTTCGAGGCATCGGGGATGCAATAAAACATCGACTCTCCAATGAACGCTCCCCCGATAACAATCCCCAAGACTCCACCGGCGAGTTGCGTGCCTTGCCAAGTTTCAAAGCTGTGAGCCCAACCGGCTTGGTGCATCGCGAGGTAAATCCGCTTCAACTTGGGAGAAATCCAGGTGGTTTCTCGATCTGCGCAACCGTCTACAACCTCTTCAAAGGCGCGATTTACGGCAATCTCGAAGCGTTCTTGATGGAGAACCCGACGCAGCGACTTCGGATAGCGAAATCGATCGTCGAGGGGAATGACCGCTCGTTCTCGGCTACTGTACCACCCGATATCAGAGGCTTCTCGTCCTTCATTGGCCATTAAAAAGTAGCCTCGGGCGTATCCCTGAACGATCGCGGGGATGTCGTATTCCATAAGTTCGGCGCGCAGCGATAGGAGGTGGGGGTAGCGATCGCGAGAATGGCAAAATAGTAGATAGTCGCATTGTTCGGCACACTATCTATGTCTCAAGCAATTCCACCGATTACCCTACCACCGGCCCAAAATCCTAAGCTCGAAGGAGAGTGGCTCGAACGATCGCTACATCAGTGGCTCGACGAAGAGTTTCTCCCAGAACCCGTCAACGCAGAAATTGCCCAAAGAGCGGCAAGCATCTACGTGCGACAGCGTATGGAAGGAGAGAACGATGTTGGCTCTCTGGTAATAGCGATCGTCACCGAGATGCAAGGATTTGACTTTTCCCAAAGTTTTTACGGTGAATTTGCCGTCGCGAATGCGGTTAGCGACTTATTACTCGACAGTTTGGGCATCGAGCGCTGTTGCGGGCAGTGACGCTCGACAGTTGAGAATCGAGAACGATCGCGCGATTGCGGCTTGGTTCTCTGCTTCGCTCGTGTGCCCTCAAAGTTTAAGCGCCAAGCCTACCAGCTCGATTTAACAACGCCCGGAAGCAAACCTTCGTGGGCCATTTCTCGGATCGCATTCCGAGACAAACCGAAATCGCGGTAGTAGCCTCTGGGTCTTCCCGACATCCAGCAACGATTCCGCACTCGGTTGGGTGCGCTATTGCGAGGGAGTTGCTGAATTTTGCGATGGATTTCCATTTTCTCCATCTGAGAAGCCGCTTTATCAAATTGCTCCTTGAGAGCTTCGCGTTTGGCCGCGTATTTGGCGACGAGTTTTTTGCGCTTTTTTTCGCGCTCGATCATGCTTTTTTTTGCCATGAATGTAGGATTGAGAACCCTCAAATTGACATATACCTTACATATCATACCGGATTCGACCGCCCTTGGTGGGGCGGGGTAAAAGGCGCATCGGAAGGGAAGAATGCAGAATTTGGAATGCACTATTCTCAATGATTCTTCCGAGCGCCCGCTCTCCCCATTTTCCCTCCGACTTCCCTTCATCAAATGCCTGCGGGCCTCAACTGGCTAACCCGAAACTGATTCTCTTGAGCGCCCGTTCCACAATATCGGCGTAACGTACTTCCCCATAGATCGTCGGTACGATGCGATCGAAGGCATGGGGGAGTTTGACTCCAAACTTATAAGCAACAAACGGAAAGCGATAAAACGCCTCTGCCAACCGCTTCGCCCAAGCCATATCTGCACCCCATTCTTCATTAATCGTTTGGGTATAGCGCTCTAGGGCCTCCAGATCGCCAGCCAACGCCCCATCGATCGCCTCGGAGGCTTTCAAACCGCTAAAAATCGACGGGCGAATCCCTTCTGCGGTAAACGGATCGACCACGCAGGCCGCTTCTCCTGCGAGCAGCGCATTTTGGGTATGGAGGGTTTGAGTTCCGTTCCACAAAAATAAGGGATGGCCTTGGCGGTGGCAGGTGTTGAAATCGACCTGAAACTGAGCGGCATAATCTACCAGAGGAGCGGCGATATTTTCGACTTTTTCGCGACCGGGTCGAAACGCGCCACTCCCGATGGAATGACCATCGGCTTTGGGAAAATTCCAGGCGTAGCCATTTTTCACCAAGCCAAATTCAAAATGGGCCACGTTGGTTTGGCTCATGGTAGCGCGCGGTTCGACTTCGATCGCCCCACACATCGTTCGCCGACGATTTCGAAAACCCAGCCAGTCTGCCATCGGTCCTTTGGAACCATCGGCCGCGATCGCATACTGCCCTTCAAAAACGCCACGGGGCGTTGTCACAAACCAGCGATCGCCTTTAAACTCAATGCCGCGAACGGGGGTACCATCATAGAGCGTCGCGCCCTGTTCTTGAGCTTTTTGGGCAATGAAGCGATCGAACTCATTCCGTCGAACCATCCACATCGGTTTGGTGTGTAATGTCGCCTCGACTGCATCCCCCATCTTCCAGGTGCATCTGACGGTGTCTACTTTGGCAGAAATTACCGGACTAAAGTCAAAATCGAACCACCCGGCAACTTGGGGAGATACCCCACCCCCGCAAGGTTTTTCTCGGGGTAGAGCTTGTTTTTCCAGCAATAAAACCGAGCGGCCCCGCTTCGCGAGATGATAAGCGGCAGTGCTACCGGCCGGTCCAGCACCGACAATAATGCAATCGTACATGGTTCGTATCCATAATCTTGGCCCATCCTTATCTAGCCTAACCTCAGTTTTGGATCAGACTATGTTAGATGAGAGTGGGGGTGGGCAAGGGAGAATTCGGAAGCGCGGAATTCGGAAAAGGGAATGGGGAATGGAGCACTTTTCTCCCCAGCGACCAGATGTATCGAGTGTTGTACCCTCGCTTTCGCGAGGCTTGCCGACCGCCCTAAGGTCATCGAGAGTCGGCATCCGGGCGAGGTGGCTTCAGTAAAACTAATGTTACCCTACAGCAAGGAGCTGATGGGCTTTTTGCAAGGGCGAGCCAGTATCGAGCGCGTTTCTCTTCGGGGGAAGTGGAGGGTTGTTTGCAGCTGATGGCTAAGAGTCTATACCTGAATGCTGAGTGCCATTCACCTCAAACGGCGAGCGAAACTTTCGGTTGCAAACCCACGTCCTCCAGAGTTAAATCGAGCGCTTTCACCTGAATGTTCGACCATTCCGTTGACTGTCCCCAATATTGAAACAAACCAAAAGATGCTCGTTCGATTCTGGGTAAGTGCGGATCGAGATGGAGGTTATCCTCCTGGCAGACCCACAAATCCGGTTCGGGATTGCCTTTCTTCCAAATCCGAAAGCGAGCGCAACTCACTCCTGCCTCCAGAATGACTTGGTGTCGAACGCGATAGGTTACGTTCGATCGAATCGGCAGTTTCAAGTCTTTTTTGGTGTGAATGACCCACGTCTCGTCTTTGTCGTACAGGCAATCGCCCCAAGCAATCCAAATCTGGGGCCATCCCCGATAATCGAGGGTTGCCAATCCGGCCGTGGCATATCCGGGTTTGATGCCCAGATTCGGGGACTGTTCGACGTGGGCGGCAAAAAAATCGCTCAACCCCAGAAAGCACCACCCTTTGCCGCTTTCGGTAAATCGCACGTCGTAGGTCGCTTCTTGGCTGCCGTGGGGAGAACCGAGGAGAAGCAGAATATCGGAACCGACAGGGGTTCGGGAGACGATCGCATTTTTGGCGCGATCGATATCGAAGTCCCCGTTCACCACCTGACCGATGTCCTGAATGCTGTCGAAGTTGCGCAAATCCTGCAAGTTCAAGGCCACAGAGAGCGGCTGGGAATCCCAGAGAAACTCAACCTCGAGAACTTCGCGCACCCCGGAGCGATCTTCAATATCGATCTCCACCCGATTCCACCCTTCTTGTAGTTGGGGGCGATCGATGGGAATCTCGATATTGAAGTGACCCGGTCGATCTCGCAGTCGCAAAACAGAGGGGGTTCGGGTTCCCCAGGGATACTTCGGACCGTCCGTTGGGTGGGATTCGACGTAAAAATGCACGGGAGAACTGCCGTTGAGGGAATAAGTCGATCGCCTCGCGGGAAGGGTGGCATCGGTTTTGCCCAAAATATTAATATCGCCATGTCGATAGCGAAATCGCTGTTGGTTGCCGTGTAAAAGTTGAATGGTCATGTCTCGTTTTGTGGGGTTTGCTCCCTTTGATTCGGGCGATCGTTCGCGTTCTTCTAAGCCCGTTTTAAATTTGCTGAAACCCAGATTTTCCCGTTATCGAGAGATGGGTAAAAAACTCAATCATTCGTTTTGAGGAAAGCTGGAGTTTAACTCTCACTAACACTCATGATTCTGGATAACCCAATCTGCCAATCGATTCTTTTGTCACTTGTTTAAAGTACGCCAAGATCGACTCATCGAAATAATTCTTCCAATCCCCAGATTCTCCTTTTCGATAGTGAGAATTGATGTCTTCTTCACCTCGATCGCGTCCTTGGGTATAGCGCTTAAACTGATGCCGATCGTATAACTGAGAAAATCCCTCTTCTGGCATGTCAATTTCCAGAAAATCTAACATGTTTTTCAAAAAAGCTTTATTATCGCTTGCCAAGTCTTCATAGTGAAACACTTTTATATTTTTTTCTTCAGTATCAGCTCGTTTTAGCCAAGATTGTAAAGCCGCAAATAATCCCATGTCTTCTAGCCGATCGATCGAATACTTCAATCCATCCTTCAAACTGAGCTGTTCTAAATCTTTTCGCATTTTAGGGATATAGGCAACCAGAGAATGGGAATACTTGGTTGAAAAGTAGAAAGACACCACAATATCCCTGGGGTCTCTGGCGATGAAAAAAGTTTTGTATTTTTCGGGCTTGGGAATTGTTAGATACGTCGGATAGCTGATATATACATGAGTGGCAATGGTTTGGGTCGGCAAAGCTCGATTGAAACGAGCATCTTTCAAACCGGCTTGAGTGTAAGGGAAAGTCACCAAACCCGTGTACTGATAGAAAAGGCGATCGTTAAAAATCGATCGAAACCACTGACTTGCTGTTTTTTGCACGCAACAATGGTAAATATTCTCATAGGGCGAGTGTTTCAACACTTCAACGCTAGAATGTTTAAGTTCCATCGCTTTTTTAAAGCATTCACTAGCCCGATCGAACTCCTCTATTTGTTGCAAAGTATAGCCCAGTTTATTCTGAACGGCGCTCTGATTTGGCTCGATTTCCAAAGCTTTCTGATAGGCGATCGCCGCTTCTGAAAAGTTGCTTTTTTTCTGAAGAATCGCTCCCAAATCGCACCACGTTCGAGGGGCGTTAGGTTGGACTTTAAGCGCCCCTCGAATCAAATTTTCAGCCAATCCGTATTTGCCCGTTTGCCATGCCAATATCCCTAACCCGTGTAGTGCATCGGGTTGCTCTGGCTGAACGTTGAGAATCTTGCGATACACTTGCTCGGCTCGATCTAGGCGATTGGCTTTATGCTCTTGAACGGCGAGTTCGAGTGCTTCCGAAAGGGTAACCTGTGTCATCTTCCATCCTCTTTTCGATCGGGTCGAAACCCTCTATTTACATTGAGTTTGACTGAGTTTTACATTGAGTAACGAATCGTCTAACCTAGTGCAGCACGGTAGAAATAAGTACCTAGCCTTTAACCCGCGAACGCTATGCGTACTGGGCATTTTGCATTTTTGACTTTGCACTTTTAATTCCGCGTAGCGGCACTAGAGCGCAGATCGATAGATCTCCAGAAAATCGCGGAGTTCTGTATCGCTAGGATTGAGCTCGGCAGCTTGTTTGTAAGAGTCGAGTGCTTCCTCGAATTTCCCTTGTGCGTGGAGAGCGTTGCCCAAACTGTAATGGGCGATCGCCAACCCCGGATTCAAGGCGAGTGCCTGTCGGTAATAAGCAACGGCCGTCACCACATCCCCAGCTTTCTGGCAGGTTTGACCCAACTGGGCATTCGCCATCGCGTAATCCCCTTGCCGTTCCGGGGGCAATTTTTCTCGGGCGTAGAGGGCGTTGGCCAGATTGACATCCGCTTCGGGACAGTCAGGCTGGAGTTCGAGGGCTTTTTGATAGGTGGCGATGGCTCTCTCCCACTCCCCTTGCTGTTGCAGGGTGTAACCCAGGTTGTTGTACGCTGCGACTAAATTGGGCGCGAGGGCGATCGCGCGCTTGTAAGCCTCCACCGCGTCGTCGAACTTTCCTCGGACTTGATGCAGGTTCCCCAACCCGAACCAGGCTTTCACCGACTCCGGGTGAGCGCGAACGGCACGCTCGAATAACTGCTGGGCGCTGTCGTATTCACCCGCTTGCTGGGCAAGCGCTCCTAAGCCGCAAAGGGCATCGGGTTGATGGGGGGAACTCCCCAATACCTTGCGGTACACTTGTCCGGCTTGAAGGAAGCGATTAGCTCGATGGTATTGAGTTGCCAATTGTAGAGCTTCGGACACCGTTGCCATCTCAAAATCTCCTTTTCTATTTTTTTCGGGTTGGTTACCGTGCAGTTTTTCCCATTCAATTCGAGTCCCCAATGGCAACTCAAAAGCACCTTAAAAAAAGAAGCTTGGATTTTATTTTTATTTCGCCAATTTTAAACGCAAAATCCAGGGTTGATGTTGCCAAATTGGCACGAACAATTGAGCAAAGTTGTAAAATAACGATACCCAGTTGTCCGCAAGGAAAGCGATTGCCATGACCGTAGCTACCGAAAAACTCACCCTTGCCGAATATCTCCAATACGACGATGGAACGGATACGGTATACGAATTGGTTGAAGGAGAATTGGTGCCGATGGCTTTGGGGACGGGAAAACATGGCGGAATCTCTAAATTTCTAGAACGCAGCTTCGACGATGAAAGCAGCAGAACCAGAAAAAACTGGACGGCACAACGGTTTGCCGTTGGCGTTCGATCGCCCCGTGGCGGATGCTGGGACACGTGCAGAATTCCCGATGTCGTTGTTCTCCCCATCGAACAGTGGGAAAATCTAGCTAACCGAGAAGCAGTTATCGAATTTAACGAACCCTCCCCGATTCTGGTGGTGGAAGTCGTCAGTCAATCGACTCAAACCACGGATTACCGCAGCAAGCGATCGGAATATGCGGTGTTGGCAATCCTGGAATATTGGATCGTCGATCCCCTGCAAGATGTCGTCACGGTTTGCACCTTGGAAGAAGGGTTCTACGAGGCGATCGAATTTCGGGGGGAAGAACGGATCGTGTCGGCGACGTTTCCCGAGTTGGAGTTGACGGCTGGGCAGGTGTTGTCAGGGGTAGGCTGAAGGCGATTGCCCGATTGAAAGAGAAGATTACGATTTTGAGAAATCCATCGATCCCCCATTCTCAAGCATGAAAAATAGATCGCAATCGGACGACTGGCTTCTCAAGCGTGGAGATGAAGTGTTGGGGTCTCTCAAGTACGAAGAATTCGACCAACCCTGGTTCTATTTTCAATTTCATCCCGAACCTGCCTTTGCTTCAATCTGCGAACTGTTTGAGGAAGAACTTCGCCTACTCAATGAAGATCGGTTGGATGAGTGGGAACGAGCGTACGATCGGATCGAAACACTCGGTCTGACCCTTGTTTCAACCGTCGATGGAAGAGAACTGCACGAATTTCTGCTGCATATTGACGGCAACTGCGCGTGGTTCCGCGCGTAGCGAGTTGAATAGATAAGACGAGGTGGCTGTGGGAAGGCGATCGCACTTCTCAAACAATGCTCGAAACTGAAAACACCCTCTCAATTCACCTCTACAATTAAAAACACCCGTACGTCTCGGTCTGAGGGAGTGACGACGATGACCACAACCCTGCGCATCCAAACCCAATCCACGCCGTTAACGATCGCCCTACCCGCGATCGCACCGATGACTCGCGATGAGTTTTATGCCTTCTGCCTCGCCAATCGAGATCTCCGCATCGAACGCACTGCCACGGGAGAAGTAATTGTGATGCCACCCGCCTTTTCTGATACTGGAAACCGCAACTTTAATCTTGCTGCTCATCTCTGGGTTTGGACTGAGAAGGATGGAACGGGACTGGGATTTGATTCGAGTGCCGGATTTACCCTCCCCAATGGGGCTACTCGATCGCCTGATGCTGCTTGGATTAAAGCGGAACGGTGGGATGCGCTGACGGAGGCGGAAAAAGCATCTTTTGCCCCAATTTGCCCGGATTTTGTCATCGAGTTGCGTTCTGCTAGCGATACCTTAAAGGGCTTGAAAGCGAAGATGGAAGAGTATATCGAGAATGGGGTATTGCTGAGTTGGTTAATCGACCGGAAAGATCGCACGGTTTATATTTACCGACCCGATCGAGATCCCGAAATTTTGGCAAATCCCGATCGGGTTAGCGGCGATCCAGAATTACCGGGTTTTAGTTTGCCGATGGCCAAAATTTGGTAATCCCAGAATGTTCGGAATTAAGGGCGATCGCGTCCGGGGAAATTTAGACTAAAATAACCGAACCGTTCTCTCTTGTTGCGCTCCCGTGCTGTTATGGTCAGTGTCACCCCGATTATTTCTCAGCCGGTTCCCCAGCCTGTTGGTGAAAAACGATTTGTGTTTCGTTCCCTGGACTGGCAGCGTTACCAAACCCTACGGGAAACGCTCAATCGAGATCGTGCGGCCTCTATGATGGCGAATCGCAACATTCGTTTTACCTACATGCACGGAACCCTGGAAGTTACTGTGTCGCTGGAAATCCATGAATTCTCTGCTCGACTTATTGAGAAATTCATTTGGATCTTGGTGGTGGAACTGGGGATGAAAATCAAAACGATGGGTTCGACGACATTGGATCGAGAGGCATTAGATCGATCTGCCGAACCCGATGATGCTTACTACATTCAGAATCAACCCTTGGTTGCCCGACGAGATGTGGATCTCGATCGCGATCCACCGCCGGATTTAGTGGTGGAAGTGGATATTACCCATACGGATATTAACAAGTTACAGCTCTACGCGGCGATGGGAGTCCCCGAATTTTGCCGGTATAACGGCGAAGTTTGGCGAATTTATGCCTTGTGCGAGGGTGAGTATCGGGAAATGGAAGTGAGTCCGACATTTTCCCAAGTGCCGAAGGTGAAGTTGTATGAGTTTTTAGCAACGGCGAGGCAAGATGAGGTGGAAGCGGAATTGATGTTGCGCAAATGGGTGCGATCGGTTGGGTAGAGGATGGCTTGGTCACATCACCAACCCACCGTACCAATCCACCGTAGGGGCAAAGCATTCGGGCGAAAAATCAGGCTATTTCCAGTATTTAACAATCCGGATGCTTCGCCCACCCCCAACGATAATATCCAAACATCGATCGATTTGCTCACACATCTAACCCATCCGAAAATCGATCGCCTGCGCAATACATCTAGAGGGCGAAGCATTGCGATTTGAGTGTTGTCGTAAAATGCCAAATTTACCGCTGCAATGCTTTGCCCCTACAGCCCGGATACACATGATAAACCGACTATGACAGAATATTTCCATCGCCGATCGATTCGCTTGCGGGGATACGATTATCGGCAACGGGGCGCATATTTCGTCACCATTTGTACCCATCAGAAATACTGTTGGTTTGGAGAAATCCGTCAGGGGATGATGTATCCCAACTTTATGGGGTCTGCCGTTGCAGCGATTTGGCACAACCTACCATCTCATTTTCCGTTTCTGGAGTTAGATGCCTTCGTTGTCATGCCGAATCACCTCCATGGAATTTTAGTCATTACGGACGATCGCCCTTTATCTACCCCAGAATCGACAAAAGGTACGCCATCAGGTTCTGTCGGGGCGATCGTCCAAAATTTTAAATCCACTTCCACCCGCCGAATTCATCGGATTGGCGGCGATCGAAAAATAATTTGGCAGCGCAACTATTACGAACAGATCATCCGCACCGATCGCGCTTATGAAAATATCCGACGGTACATCCTGGAAAATCCTCTACGATGGCATGACGATGACGAAAACCCGAATCGATCGTCCCGGCATCCACCCAAATCCCACAACCCACCGTAGGGGCACAGCATTCGGGCGAAAAATCATGCGATCGTCGGTATCTAAACATCCGAATGCTTCGCCCACCCCCAGCGATAACATCCAAACATCGATCGATTTGGCCATACATCCAACCCATCCGAAAATCGATTGTCTGCAGCATATATTCGGGTGGGCGAAGCATTGCGATTTTTTTGCGATCGCGAAATGCCAAATTTGTCGCTGCAATGCTTTGCCCCTACGAATCCGACGAATCCCCATCACCCGATCGCACCCATATGCTACCCTGCATACAGTCCCTCGCCCGATCGCCCTATGACTGTGACTGCCGCGACATCTGCCGTCTGCGAACCCGTCGCCACCTACGGAGTCAGCAGCCCCCAATACATCGAAGTTTTGGTAGACTGTCAGGGCAGCGCAGATAAGCTCTTCACCTACGGCTTACCCGCCGATTTAGACGTGCAACCGGGGGATATTTTAAGCGTTCCCTTTGGATCGCAACAAGTCGGGGCGATCGCCATTCGCCACCTCGATCGCCTGCCGGAAGATTTAGCCCCCGATCGCATCAAACCCGTCGAAGATATTGTTAGTCGCGGCTTCTTTCCCCCCCACTACTGGCAACTCCTCGAACGAGTCGCTAGCTACTACTACACCCCCCTCATTCAAGCCATTTCCGTCGCCCTACCCCCCGGATTACTCGGCAAATCCCAGCGTCGCGTTCGCCTCAACCCCGAAGCCATCCCCGCCGGTGCAGAAACCTTCCTCAACGCCGCAGCCCAACAGGTTATCGCCCTGCTGCAAGTCTCCAAAACCGGCAGCTACACCACTTTCTACCTCCAGCAACAGGTTCGGGGGGCGCGACGGGGGATTCGGGATTTGGTGAAGCGGGGATGGGTGGAAAGTTACCTCGAACCCCCCAAAAGCCCCAAACCCAAACGCCAGCAAGCGATTACCTACACCCTAGACAGCGCCCTGGTGGAACTGACATCCCGGCAACGAGAAGTGCTGATACTGTTGCAACGGCGTGGGGGGGAAATGTGGTTGCAGGAATTTTTGCAGATGGCGGCGACGAGTCGGGGGACGGTGCAAGCCCTCGAACGCAAGGGATGCGTGGTAGTGGAGGAACGGGAAATTCTGCGTCGGGAGATGGGAGAAGCGGTCGATCGCGATTTGCCCAAAGCCCTCACCCAAGCCCAAGCCACTGCCCTGGATGCGATTAACGCAATTTCGGGATACGCGCGGGTTCTCCTCCACGGCGTTACCGGTTCCGGGAAAACCGAAGTGTATTTGCAGGCGATCGCCCCAATTTTAGCGCGGGGAGAGTCTGCCCTAGTGTTGGTTCCGGAAATCGGACTCACCCCCCAACTCACCGATCGATTTCGCGCCCGATTTGGCAAGAAAGTCTGCGTCTACCACAGCGCCCTCTCCGCCGGGGAACGATACGATACCTGGCGGCAAATGCTGGCGGGGGAACCCCAGGTGGTCATCGGAACCCGATCGGCCATTTTTGCCCCCCTGCCGAAATTGGGTCTCATCGTCCTCGATGAAGAACACGACAGCAGCTTCAAACAAGACCGCCCCGCCCCCACCTACCACGCCCGAACGGTGGCCCAGTGGCGGGCGCAACTCCTCGATTGCCCGCTGATTCTGGGTTCGGCAACGCCATCCCTGGAAACCTATCGCGATGCCCATACCGGCGACGACACATCTTATTATCTGGAACTGCCCGATCGCGTTCAGTCTCGTCCCATGCCACCGGTGGAAGTCGTGGATATGCGATCGGAGTTGCGGGCGGGGAATAAATCGATTTTCAGTCGATCGTTGCAAGCGGCCCTGAGACGGTTGCGGGAAACCGAGGGACAGGGGATTCTCTTTATCAATCGTCGGGGACACAGTACCTTTGTCTCCTGTCGCAGTTGCGGCGAGGCGATCGAATGTCCCCACTGCGATGTCTCCCTCGCCTACCACCACACCCACGAGGCAGCTGCCCAACTATTACGATGCCACTACTGCGGCCATACTCGCCTCCATCCCCAACGCTGTCCCGCCTGCGACTCGCCCTATCTCAAGTTCTTCGGTAGCGGAACCCAGCGAGTCATGCGGGAGTTGGAACGGCAGTTTCCCCAGTTGCGGGCGATCCGGTTCGATAGCGATACCACCCGGCGCAAGGGGGCGCACCGCCTGCTGTTGCGTCAGTTTGCCGATCGAGAAGCCGACTTGTTGGTGGGAACCCAGATGCTGACGAAGGGGCTGGATTTGCCCTCGGTGAGTTTGGTGGGGGTGGTGGCTGCCGATGGGTTGTTGCACCTATCCGATTATCACGCTGGAGAGCGATCGTTCCAAACCCTCACCCAGGTAGCGGGACGGGCGGGACGCGGAGACGATCCCGGTCAGGTGATTCTCCAAACCTACACCCCAGAACATCCCGTGGTGCAAGCGGTGCAGCGTCACGACTACCACTCGTTTATCGCCAGCGAACTCGAACAGCGAGAAGCCCTCAGCTATCCCCCCTGCGGACGGTTAATCTTGTTGCGGCTGACGGGGGTGGATGAAACAGAGGTCAGTAACAGTGCCGATCGCATTGCCATGGCGTTGCAACCCCCTGAAGAGGGGGACGAAGAGGGCAGCTACGACGTTCTCGGTCCCGTTCCCGCCCCAGTGATGCGCGTTGCCGATCGATTTCGCTGGCAAATCCTGCTCAAATTCCCTCTTTCTAAATCTCCGGAGTTGCCAGATTTAGAGAGTTTGCGATCGCTGTGTTTGGGGAAAGTCAGTTTGGCAATTGATGTCGATCCTTTGAATTTTCAGTAATAAGTAATACGTGAGAAATATCGAATTCTAACTCACCAAAATAGAAGAAGAAAGAAGTCAATATAGTAATTAAAATTTTAGAAAATATCCGCAACAAAATATCAAAAATTTTCTATCATAAATTTTCAAATCTGTAATTTCAAAAATACAGATATTGCTATCTTTCAGAGTTTAAAAGTGACTATAGCTGTTCTCAAATCAGTGAGGACGATCTTAAATCTCCAGTTCCTCTTCATCAGGGGAGGCAGCGTGGGGGATCTTCCGGACCTCATCCATTCGAGAAACGCTATATCTAACCAGATTTCAGATCGTCGACGATCGGTAACGATTCAGTTGCTGGGATTGACACATTATTTTACTTATGAATTTCTCACTTATTTGAAACCATTCAGGGTCATTTCGAAGCTCTTAGTATTTTGGCATACAGTTTTATGGGGTAAATCCATAATCTATACACAAAAAGGCTGATAATACAACCCCAAAACCTGAATACTTACGGTAATAATAAGGTTTTAGCTAAATCAGAATTGACAGTATGTTAAGACAAGCTAAGACCCATTTTTCAATTCGATCGAAATCGATAAAATACTCTTCCAATAGTATTCTCAAGTCCGTTCCACTTTTATTGATTCTGCTCGCGTCCTATCCCGTTCGGGGGCAAATTGTTCCCGATGCAACCTTACCGGCGAATTCGATCGCTACTCCCAACGGAAATTCGATCGCCATTGAGGGCGGTACTGAGGTTGGGAACAATCTATTCCACAGTTTTGAAACCTTTTCCCTACCAACAGGAAATGAGGCTTTTTTTGACAATGCCCTCACCATCGACAACATCATCACCCGCGTAACTGGCGGTCAAATCTCCAGTATTGACGGACTTATCCGCACCAACGGGACGGCAAATTTATTTCTGATCAATCCCAACGGCATTCACTTTGGGGAAAACGCGCGGCTGGAGGTGGGGGGGTCGTTTTTGGCAAGTACGGCAGATCGCCTTTTATTTGAGGATGGCAGCGTTTTCGATGCCCTCAACCCAGATCGGCCTCCCCTACTCACCCTCAGCGTTCCCATCGGCGTCCAATTTGGCGATCTAGGGGGCGATAATCCCGGTAGAATTACCAATCTGGGAAATCTGACGGCTACGGGGGATTTGACTCTATCCGGCAGTAACGTAACGAATACTGGCCGATTATCGAGCGATCGCGGTAATCTCGCCATCGAAGCCGTTGCGGGAGACTTGCAAATCGAAAATGTTACTGCGAGAGGAATTGCCCTGAGTACCAGTGGAAATGCGATCGTCGGCAATCTCGATACCAGAGATGTCTCGGGTGGAGGCAACATTGGTATCGACGCTGGGGAGAATATCCTCATCAACGGCAATCTCGATGCATCGGCAAATTTTATTTCGATTGTTCCCACACTTTCTTTCGAGGGCGACGGGGGCAATATTACCCTCACCGCTGGGGGTGATATTAGCTTCGTTCCGGGGACTTCCTTCGTGTTGTCTCTAGGCTTGCGAGGCGGCAATATCAGTTTCGAGAGTGGTGGTGCGCTTGTTATCGAAGATGCTTTTATTGGCAACTTAACCACGGGAAATATGCGGGGAGGCGATATTTCCCTGGCAGGAGACTCCATTTTGCTGCGCAATTTCGGTCGCGTCGTCACTCTTACCCTGAATGAAGGACGAGGGGGCGATATTTCGGTAACGGCTGCCGGGACGATCGATCTCGTCAGCGAATTTCAAACAAGCAACCTGAGTCTTAACAATCCACTTGCCGCATTATTAAACATTCTTTTTGTCGATGAGATTTTCTTTGTGAATGCCCTCTTGAACTCAACGGGCATTGCGACAACTACCCTTTCTAGCGGTCAGGGTGGAGATATTGCGTTGCGGGCGAGTCAGTTGAGTATCCGCAACGAAACCCCATTCATCTCGCATCCAGAAATTCCCATTCAGATAGGGATCGCGACAACAACGGTAGGTGATAGTCGCGGGAATAGTGGCAATATTCGAGTTGAAATGTCTGAATCTGTAGAAATCGTGGGTAATAGACTGGGGGCATTCGTTCCCTTACTTGATGAAAATGATGCCGACATTGTGATTGACAATTCGACGGGGTTGATTAGCGATGCCAACAGTCGTGGAAATAGTGGAAACATCACCATTAATACAGAACGCCTAACCATGCGCGATGGGGCAGTTATTGGTTTGGGCACTAGCCCCGTCAGCCGAGAGGGTAGTGGCGGCGATTTAACGGTGAATGCAACTCAAATCGAGTTGCAAGGTCTAGCCGGTTTGGTTTCTGCCACCACGGGAACAGGAAATGCCGGAAATTTAATCGTGAATGCAGATTCGATCGTCATTCGAGATGGCGCGTTTATTTCTGCTGATACCCTCGGTCCGGGCAATGCAGGGAATTTGACCATCGATACGCGGACGCTAACCCTAACGCACGGATCTCGCATCAGTGGGGCAACGATTGCGGCAGGTCTGGGTTCGACGGTAGATATTTCCGCCACCGAATCGATCGACTTAGTTGGAACGTCTGCCGATGGTCGCGTTCCCAGCGGTTTGTTTGCCGACTCCCAAGGTAGCGGAGAACCCGGAAGTCTGAGGGTGACGACGGGGCAACTGAGAGTGCGAGATGGGGCGAGTATCACCGTTAGCAGTCGCGGTGAAGCCGCTCAAGCCGGGAATTTGGCAATTACAGCCGATACGCTGCAACTGGAGAACCGGGGGGTTATCGATGCTAGAACTAATGCCGGGAATGGGGGGAATATCGATCTGCAAGTGGGCGATTTCCTGTTGCTGCGGCAAGAAAGCAATATTTCAACGACGGCAGGAACCGATGAGGCTGGCGGCAACGGTGGCAATATCGACCTCGACACTGATTTTATCGTGGCGTTGCCGAACGAAGATAGCAATATTACGGCAAATGCATTTGCTGGAGATGGGGGTCGGGTGAATATAGCCGCCCAAAGTGTCTTTGGGATCGAGTTTCGCGAGGTAGAAACCCCCTTTAGCGATATCACCGCCAGTTCTCAATTCGGACAGCAGGGGGTGGTGAGATTTGAGATTCCCGATCTCGATCCGGTGTCGGAATTGGCAAACTTGCCGGAAAATACCGTTGATGTCGAGGAACTTTCGGGGAATCCTTGCGATCGCAGCCTGGGCAAATTCATCGTCACCGGACGCGGTGGATTGCCACCGACACCTCGAGAGTCTCTCAGTTACCAAGAATCCTGGGTAGATTTGGTCGAATTGCCATCGGATCTTCCTGGCAACAGCGATCGCTTGGCACTCCAACCGCAACCCCAATCCGATCGCCTCGTGGAAGCCCAAGGCTGGAAAATGGGAGACAATGGGGAAGTGATTCTGACGACACATCCTCCTACCGTAAACCCCCACGGGACGAGTCCAATTCTCGATTCTCCGATGGAGACGCTGCGCGAACGCATCACTTGCAACGATCGCATTCGGAATCGTATCTGATGCAGGTTCGGATCGATCGGGGAAGGATATAACCCATTGACGCCATGTGCAACTTGTACGAGCCAAAACCTGACAACACGGGGGGAAGGGGGAAGGGCGATGTTTCGACTCGCTCACCATCCTTTCGATTGCCTAAAGTTGCACACCGCGTCATTCTCAATTGTCCATTGCTCAATCGTTCCGGACGCAACGGCAAGAGATTAGAGAGTCTAATATAATAACCCCAACTGCGCGATCGCCTCTTTAAAAATTCCAGACAACCACAGCGTCGAACCCCGAACTCGATCGCGCGCGGTGCGACGGTTGTTGGTATGGAGTCCGGGGTCATCGATCGCGGCGATACTTGCCCGCCACCGATCGGGAATTGCCATTGGGGTCGATCGAACACATCCAAACACCGATCGAGGAAAATTGAATGGTATCGAAGGCTCGAAGTCGAAGAACGCCGGAATCGGAATCCGAAGCGCCCTCCCATCATCGAAGGGGTTGGGGTTCTAAACTCTGCCGACTCGATCGTGCTAGAGTGCGAACCACGGCAATCCTAGCGTTGGGTTGGGTACTCGTCTCCTGTAACTTGGGTTCTCAAACCCAGCTATCTTCTGAAGACAACGCCTCTGGTGAGACGGAAAGCGATGTTTTAACAGTTTGGTGGGACCAAGGCTATCTCCTGGAAGAAGATGAAGCCATTCGCGAAATCGTCAGTAACTGGGAACGCGAAAGCGGTATCTCCGTTCGCCTCACGTTTGAAACCGAAGATGAGTTAACAGCCAAAGCCGAACGCGCCCTAGCTTCTGGTAATCCCCCCGATGTATTGTTTTCCACCCGCGCCGAATACGAACTGATTCCCCGCTTGGCTTGGGAAGGCAAACTCGCGGATGTCTCAGATGTCATCGAACCCGTTGCCGACTTGTACGATCCTTCAGCCCTGCAGGCGGTGTCTTTATTCGATCGCACCCGCAACCAGCGCAGTTACTACGCCATTCCCATTTATCAAACCACGATTTACTTCCACTATTGGGGCGATTTGCTCGCCAAAATCGGTCGCCAGAGTGGCAATATTCCCAGGGATTGGACGGGATTCTGGGAGTTTTGGCAGACCGCCCAGGATGAATTGCGATCGGCCGGAGAGTCGGAAATCTATGGCTTGGGACTGACCCTCTCGCCGAAATCCTCCGATACTTACCACTTCTTCGAGCAAGTTTTAGAAGCTTACAACGTCCAACTTCTGGATGAATCCGGTCAGTTGCAAGTAGACGATCCGAACGTGCGCCAGGGCATTATCGATAGCTTGAAATGGATAACCCAATGGTACGACCTGGGATACGTGCCACCGGGAGCAACGAAGTGGTTAAATCCCGATAACAATTTCAACCTCCTCAACCGCGCCACCCTCTCCTCCCCCAATCCCACCCTCTCCATCCCGGCAGCCCAACGTCAAGACGAAGAAATTTACTTCCAAAAACTGCGCACCGTCGAATTTCCCAACAAACCCAACGGCGACCCGATGCGCTATTTGCTCTCCGTCCGCCAAGCCCTCATTTTTGCCGACTCGAAAAACCCCGAGGAAGCCAAGGACTTTCTGAGCTATCTCGTGCAACCCGAAGTCCTCGATACGTATGTCAAAGCAGCGCTGGGTCGTCAGTTTCCCGTCCTCAAACCCAGCCAGCAAGACCCGTTTTGGAACGATCCGAAAGACCCGCACATTTCAACGGCCACCAAAATGCTCGCCGGGGGACAGACGCGCCCGTTCTACCACACTCAAAATCCTGCCTACTCTCAGGTTTTGGAAGAGCATCTGTGGGGCAAAGCCCTCGATCGCATCCTACTCGAAGGGGTTTCTCCTGAAGATGCGGCCGATGAAGCCATCGATCGCATGAAAAAGATTTTTGAGGAATGGGAGATGCGGTGACGCGGAGAGGGGGTGAGAATGAAAAATTAAAAATTAAAAATGGGGAAGCCAGAGGAGACACAGCGTTGCAACTGACCCATTGTCCATTGTCCATTGTCCATTGCCTCCGAACTGTTTGCCACAAAAGGCGATGAAATTGATTAACCAACATTTAACGACCAAAATCAGTACGTATTTTTTCTTCCTTTCGATCGCGATGACGGCGATCGTGGGGGGGATTAGCTTTTTTCGCGGTCGAGAAGCCCTTGAAGATTCGACTTACAAGCGCTTGAGCGTTGCGGCAACCCTCAAGGAAGGGGAAATTAATCGCTGGTTTGAAGATCGCCAGCGAGATTTTTTCCTCACCACCCAATTTCCGGAGGTGCAAACAGAGTTAGAAACGGTTCTGACGCGCGATGCCGACACTCCCCAGTTCAAAGGGGCCTACGAAAATCTGGCAACCTATCTCAAAGGCATTGCCGAAGTCTCGCCCAACTTTGCAGAGATTTTCGTCCTCAACCGGGGGAATCGAGCGGTGGTTTCGACCGATCGCACTCGCGAAGGACAGTACGTGGTGGCGGGCAACTTGACCTACTTTAACTTCGACAGTGACGGTACGGATCCATCTTTTAGCCCCATTTTTTACATCTCCCCGGTGACGGGAGAACCGGCGATTACGTTTGCCTCTCCCCTGCGGAACGATCGCGGCGAGCGCATTGGGGCGATTCTGGCGCATCTGAACCTCGAACGGATCGATCGGATCGTGCGCGAACGGACGGGGTTAGGGGCGAGTGGCGAAACCTATCTGGTGGGTTCCCTGGTGACGGGGACGGATTTTATTGCCAAAAGTCAAACTCAAACGGAGGAATTTCCCGATGGGGTGAGCAGTCCCGGTATTGAAGCGGCGATGCGGGGTCAGAGTGGTTTTGGACTGTACCCGAACTATGCGGGGGTTCCGGCGATCGGCGTGTATCGGTGGTTGGCAGATCGAGATATCGCTCTGATCGTGGAAATGGAGCAGGCGGAAGCCTTCGCCCAGGCGCGCAACCTGGCGATTCAAGCCATTCTCGCGGGATGTTTGTCGGCGGTGAGTCTTTCGATCGTTGCCTCGTTACTGTCCCGGCGCATCGCCCGACCGATTTTAGCTCTAGCCGATGCGGCCGATCGCGTTTCTGGGGGGGATTTGCAACAAAAGGCTCCGGTACTGAGCCGGGATGAGGTGGGGCTGCTCGCACGCAATTTCAACCAAATGACGCAACAGTTGCAAGAGTCGTTTTCTGCCTTAGAATCGCAAAATGCCCAGATGAAAACTCTGAATGCGGCACTTGCCGAAAGCGAACGGCGGTTGTCTCAGTTCCTGGATGCGATGCCGGTGGGGGTGTTTATTACCGATGCTCGGGGCAAACCCTACTACACCAATCCGGCTGGGGAGCAAATTCTCGGGCAGGGAATCGTTGAGTCTGCTAGTGCTGAGAGATTGCAAGAAATCTATCAAATCTATGAAAGCGGCACCGAGCAACTTTACCCGGTCGATCGCGATCCGGTACTCAAGGCGTTACAGGGAGAAAGTTCGCGGGTAGACGATATCGAAATCCATCGCGACAACACTATCGTCCCCATCGAAAGTATGGGCACGCCGATTTACGATCGCCATGGGAATTTGACGTACGCCATTGCCGCATTCCAAGATATCACCCAACGCAAAAATGCCGAACGAGTCTTGGCCGACTACAATCAAACCCTAGAACGGCAAGTGGAAGAACGCACCCAGGCGTTGCAGGTGGAAATTGCGGAACGCCGACAGGCTGAAGATCGGGTGCGGCAGAAAAATCAGGAACTCGCTCGAACCCTGCAACAGTTGCAAGCCACCCAAGAGGAACTGATTCAGTCGGAAAAGATGGCGGCGTTGGGACAGTTGGTGGCTGGGGTTGCCCACGAAGTGAATACTCCCCTGGGGGCGATTCGATCGTCGGTGGAACACATGAGCGATTTCCTTGCCGAACGCTTAGAAACCTTACCGGAATTTTTTCAACAGCTTTCGGCGGAAAACAGGGAAGTGTTCGTGGCGCTTTTGCACCGGGCGCTGCAGCCGTCGGCGATGTTGTCGAGTAAGGAAAAACGCAAAGCCAAACGGGCGCTCAATCGCAAGTTGGACGGTTGGGATATTGGGGAAACCGATACGATCGCGGATATCCTCGTGGATATGGAGATTTACGATGAGGTGGAGTTTTTATTGCCGATGATGCAAGATGGCGATCGCGATCGGTTATTTGAAGCCGCCTACGAATTGGTCAGCTTGCACAAAAGTACGAATACGATCGCTTTGGCGACCGATCGGGCGGCGAAAGTGGTTTTTGCCCTCAAGAGTTACGCTCGTTACGATTCCAGCGGTGAAAAGATTCCCACCCAAATCGCCGATAGCATTGAAACGGTTTTAACTCTCTATCACAATCAACTCAAACATGGGGTGGAGGTGGTGAGAAATTACCCCGAAGGGTTGCCGTTGATTCCATGCTATGCAGACGAACTCAACCAAGTTTGGACGAATTTAATCCATAATGCCCTGCAGGCCATGGATAACCGAGGAACCCTGACTATCGATATTGGTTGCCAAGACGATCGCCTGCAAGTTGGCATTACCGATAGCGGCACGGGCATTCCCCCGGAAATTCAAGCCAAAATCTTCGATCCATTTTTCACCACGAAACCACCAGGAGAAGGGAGCGGTTTGGGACTTGACATCGTCCAAAAAATTGTGACAAAACACGATGGTACGATTGCCGTGGAAAGCGTTCCGGGGAAAACCACCTTCACGGTATCCCTTCCCTTGGATAATTGAATGTAAACTCCCGGAGCGATCGCTCCGTTTTCACTCGATGAAACTCCACCCGCTCTCACGTCATAATAAAGGTACGCTACTGTTTGCTTCAGTTGCGATATCCTTCTATTTCCATGATGTTTGCGCGCAATTCGTATCCCATCTGGGTGCCGACCGGTGGCGAGTGCAACGGAATTCCCGAGCGATACCGTTCCGATCTCGGATGCTCCGACGGGAAACTCGCTGCCGGTGGGCGGGGAACTCCCAGCAATGCCTCCTATCTCATACCCCTTACCCCAACTCAGTTAGGGTGCAACCTCCAATTTTTGTGTCCTTCAACCGCTTGTCAACATCATGAAAAAAGCAGCGATCGTCTGTGTGGATGACGAGCAAATGATTCTAGAGAGCTTGAAAATACAGTTACGGCAAGCATTTAGCTCGAAATACCCCATCGAAACCGCTGAAAGTGGTGAAGAGGCACTAGAACTTGTTGAAGAACTACTCGAAGAAGAATACGAAATTGCAGCGATCGTCTCCGACTATATCATGCCCCATATGAAGGGTGACGAACTGTTGGCAAAAGTTCACAAAATATCGCCGAAAACCGTCAAAATTATGCTCACCGGTCAGGCTGATATCGAGGCGGTCGCCAATGCCGTTCAGTACGCCCAACTCTATCGCTATTTGACGAAGCCCTGGCAATCCGAAGATTTAATTTTAACAGTAACTGAAGCTATTTATAGTTATTTTCAAGAACAAAAAATTGAAGAGCAAAACCAAAAACTTTTAGAGGTAAATACCGATCTCAAAGTCTTAAATGAAGAACAAGAAAAACTTATCAAAAAATTACACGACAAAGAAAAACATCTATTTCAACTCAATCAGGCCTACGAACGTTTCGTTCCCAAGCAGTTTTTACACCTTCTGCAAAAAGAGAGCATTATCCAGGTAGAACTCGGAGACCAAATTGAAGCGGAGATGTCGGTTTTATTTGCAAAAATTCACAACTTTGCCGAGATTTCTACCGATTTATCCCCCGAAGAAAACTTTAAGTTTATCAATGCCTATCTCTTGCGTATGGAACCGGCCATTGTTGACAACAGCGGGTTTATCGATAAATACATGGGCGACGTGATTATGGCGATCTTCAGCCAGCACGCCGATGATGCCGTGAGAGCGGGAATTACCATTCTCCACCAAATGCAAGAATACAACCAACATCGACTCCAGTCCGGTTACAAACCCCTCGATGTTGGTATTGGGATTAATACCGGCACGCTGATGTTGGGAACGGTGGGGGGTAAATCTCGCATGGATGGAACGGTGATTAGCGATGCGGTCAATTTAGCCTCTCGCATCGAAGGCTTAACCCCAAAATACAAGGTGCCGTTACTGATTTCCGGTCAAACCTTCGCGCAACTCAACGAACCCCCGGACTTTGAGATGCGGGCGATCGATCGAGTGCGCGTTAAAGGTAAATCCCAACGAGTTTCCGTCTTTGAAGTGTTCGATGCCGATCCTTCCCCATTGCGGGAGAGCAAGTCTGCCATGAGAACTCGCTTCGAGCTAGGATTGGTTTTCTACGCCCAGCAACGCTTCCCCGAAGCTGCTCGCCAATTTAAAGAATGTCTGCGCCAAAACCCCGAGGATGTCGTAGCGCGCATTTATTTAACGCGGTGTCGGAAGCAGTACCAAGCTTCTGGCTAATTAAAAATTAAAAATTAAAAATGCAAAATGGGGAAAGGGTGATGGAGTCGATTGTCGCAACTGACCCATTATTCATTGAACTCTTCCCCAGTCTCCCAACGCCACGGAGATAGCAACTTCTATGACGATCGCAATTCACCCTGCAACACCGTAATCGCCTGTCCCCCAAGGTAAACTCGATCGCCCTTGAGTTTCACGCGCACAAATCCCCCCCGCGCGGAGGCTTGATAGGCGAGAAATTCATCCCGGTGCAATCGCTGCTGCCAAAACGGACCTAACGCACAGTGAGCCGAACCGGTGACCGGATCTTCGTTAATTCCCACGGCGGGGGCAAAAAACCGAGAAACGAAGTCGTACTCCGAACTCGCCGCTAAGCTGGTGACGATAATGCCTCGAACCGGTAGAGTTGCGAGTTGGACAAAATCCGGCTGCAACTGCCGCACCACATCCTCCGATGCCACTTCCACCAGATAATCTGCGCCGTCGTAACTCACACAGAAGATCGCCGCACCCAAACTTCGATCGAGTCCTTCGGGAGATGTCATTACTTTTGGCGGTTTGGCGGGAAAGTTGAGTTCGATCCACTCCCCTTGACGTGTCGCCCCAAGAACGCCACTGCGGGTATAGAATTCGATCGGTTGCCCAGCTTCAACCGCACCCACTTCCCATAAGGTATGAGCGCTAGCGAGGGTGGCGTGACCGCACAAATCGACCTCCACGGTGGGGGTGAACCAACGCAGGCGATACCCTCCTTTTTCCCGACAGAGGAACGCCGTTTCTGAAAGGTTCATCTCAGCCGCAACTTGCTGCATCCATTCCGCTTCTGCCGGATGTTCGAGTAGGCAAACAGCGGCCGGATTCCCCTGAAACGGGCGATCGGTAAATGCATCGACTTGCAGAATTTGAATACCCATTATCGTGACTTCAAGAATTGAGAGTGGGGAACACCGGAACGGGGAATAGGGAATGGAGTTCCCCGCTCGCCAGCAAGAAAATTATAGACCCAGCCGACTACACCGGCGTTAATCCCCCTTCCGGTGTTCCCCATTTCCCATGCCCCTTTCCTCTTGGGAATTCCGAATTCCGAATTCCCCACCCCGATCGAATACAACAATCCAAAACTGACATTCATTTGTTAAATCGAGGCAATAATTTGTTACGGTGTGAGACAGAACCACGATCGCAAACTATTCTCGCAATGAACGATTCTCCCACCTCCCCTCAACCGACTCCCGAAGAACCCAAACCCAGCTACGTCAAACTGGCGATGCGCAATATGGTGCGCAAGGGCAAAAAATCCGCTACCCACTTTACGATTACCGCTTTTGGCTTGCTGGCATTTTTCGTCGGTGTCTCCTACTTGACGCGCTAGAGATCTCGCGACTATGCAACTCGACCTCATCGTTCAAACAAGTTCTCCAGCATCCACTGCTCTTGAGGCAGCCGTTGCCGAAGTGTTGGAGGTTTCCTGGGAAAGCTGGTTTGAGCGTTGGCTGTGCCGATTGCATGAGGATTTACCCCCCGCCAAGGTCTGCGAACTCAGCTTGTGTTGGGTTGACGACGCTCGAATGCAAACGTTGAACCACCAGTTCCGACAGCAAGACCGACCGACGGACGTCCTGGCTTTTGCCGCCCTAGAAGCCAATATTCCCCATCCTGAAGAGATGCCCCTGTCTCTGGGAGAAATTATTATCTCCATCGAGACGGCCCAACGACAAGCCACACGGCAACAACATCCCCTCGTAACGGAATGTGGGTGGTTAGCCGCTCACGGTTTGCTCCACCTACTCGGTTGGGATCATCCCGACGAGGAGCGCTTGCTGGAAATGTTACGCCAGCAAGACATCTTACTACGGGACGTCGGACTTCAAGCTCCGGCTCGATTAATCTAAAATTAATCCCCGATCGCCCTCGCTCAAAGCTCAACTGGGTTTATCGTAGACTCAACAATTCAAATTTGGTGCACAGATTCTGTTCGTTGACTATGAAATCTCACGACACCCTAAGCAGCTCCCATCCGGTACCATCGCCATCCATGACTCCAAAACTTCCCATCGAGCAAGCAAAAACCACATCCCCTTCAGTCAATCGAGAGTTATCCTGGGCTGTGGCTTCAAGCCTGTTTGTGAGTTTCAAGTACGCAGCGGCCGGCATCGCTTATGCCTTTACGACCCAGCGCAACTTTCGCATTCACGTGGTTATCGGCAGCTTAGCCGTTGGACTGGCGTTATTTTTACGCCTAGAACCGGTGAAAATCGCCATTATCGTTCTCACCATCGGTCTGGTTCTTGCCTTAGAGTTATTGAATACGGCTCTGGAGTCTGCCATCGATCTGACGGTAAAGCAGACCTTCCACCCCCTGGCAAAGATTGCCAAAGACTGTGCGGCCGGTGCGGTGATGATCTCGGCACTTTCGGCTTTGGCCGTTGCTAGTTCGCTGATTTTGCCGCCGTTATTTGAACTGCTTCAAACGACCCTCGGCAGTTAAATTACGTTCGCGGATGAGTCGATTGCCCGCGTGCCGGTATTGAGCGAAACAGAGTCGGTTCGCGCAGGTCACCTCGAATCGTTCGTATCCATCAATGGAACGCATTTCTAGAGCTCGGGTTGAAATAAAGTTGACATCTGGTTTTAACTCTATTTCAACCCAGATGCTTTCAGAACTCGAGCGGAATTTTCTCTCGGGGTTCTAAGATATAGAATCGATCGCAACTGTTGAATGGGCGATCGCTAACTCGATGGGGTTCGAGCCATTTTTGGGTTTCCCCCTCTTCTTTTCCCAAACCCGAGCGCGCAAAGCGCTAATTTTTGCAATGATTATTGTCATTGATAATTACGATAGCTTCACCTACAACCTCGTTCAGTACCTGGGGGAATTAGCGGCAAAATTTCCCGTCGCCGCCGATATCCAGGTCTACCGCAACGATAAAATTTCCCTTGACGAAATTCAAAACTCCGGTGCTGCGGGGATCGTCATCTCCCCGGGGCCGGGTCGTCCTGAAGATGGCGGCATTTCCATGGAGACGATCTCCAAATTGGGAACGAAAACCCCGATTTTGGGGGTTTGCTTGGGCCATCAAAGCATCGGACAAGTCTTTGGCGGCCAAATTGTCGGCGCGCCAGAGTTGATGCACGGTAAAACCTCCCAGGTTTTTCACGAAGGTCGAGGGGTATTTCGCGGTTTGGACAATCCCCTCACGGCCACTCGGTATCACAGCTTGGTTATCGATCGCGCCACCTGTCCGGATGTGCTCGAAATTACCGCTTGGGTGGAAGATGGAACGATTATGGGGGTGCGCCATCGGGACTATCCCCATATCGAAGGAGTTCAGTTTCACCCGGAAAGTATTTTGACCGACTGCGGTAAAGCCCTGTTGGAAAATTTCCTGGCTCGCTTGTAACCTCGCATCCCGGTGACGAGATCGAAGGATAGTTACCTTCCCAAAAGACGTGGGGAGCAATTTAGAGAGCGATCGCGTCATCGAGCGTAAGCTATAGTGCTTCGCGCCGATCTATTTACACGATTGAAGAAATAGGTTTTTTCTATTCCCTATTCTCATTCCCCATTCTCTATGACGGAAAATGTGTAATGTAAAGAGCGCGAACTGCTATAAAATTTGGCAATTGAGAAGGACGAGAAAAGCGATCGGGAACCATGAAACGACGACAATTCATTCATTACCTACAAGTCGGAGTCTTGAGTGCGATCGCAACTGGGGGTTTATCCTCGTGGCAAGGAGCGCGCGCTCAATCGAATCGCGGACTGTCCGTTCGCTGGTTCGGTCATACCTGTTTTTCCTTCTCGGGTGGCGGCAAGCAGATTCTGGTGAACCCCTTCCGGGCCATCGGCTGTACCGCTGGATACGAGGAACCCAGTATCGATGCCGATTTGGTATTGGTAAGCAGTTTGTTACTCGATGAAGGGAATCTAGAGGGACTCCCCGAAGACCAAAAACTGCTGTTCGAACCGGGGGCCTATCAACTGGGAACTCTCCGCTTCGAGGGGATTAAAACCGATCACGATCGCAACGGCGGACGGCGGTTCGGTACCAATGTCGTCTGGGGATGGACTCAGGCAGGGATTAATATCCTTCACCTCGGAGGAGCAGCCGCGCCGATTACCTTCGAGCAACAAATTCTCATGGGACGACCGGATTTGCTCTTCTTGCCGGTGGGGGGCGGCCCCAAAGCCTACAACCCCGAAGATGCTGCGGCAACCCTGGAACTACTCAATCCCAAAATTGTCGTTCCTACTCACTATTTCACGTCAGCCGCCGATCCGACGACGTGCGATCTCGAACTCCTCGATGCCTTTTTAGATTTAATTGGGGACGTCCCTGTGCGTCGGGTGGGTAATACCGCCACGATCGCACCGGGGGATTTGCCAGAAACGGGGACGGTGGTTTATGTGATGGACGATCGGGCTTAGGGGATAAGGGAGACAAGGGGACAAGGGAGACAAGGGGACAAGGGAGACAAGGGAGAGGGTTAGGATGGGGTTAGTCGGGAAGATAAGGGCGATCGGGGATAACATCAAGCATTGACTCTCCTTCTGCTCCCCCAACTCCCCCAACTCCCCCAGTTTCCCCAGCTCTCTTCCTGCCACTCGTCTTTCTACACATTCCCCATCGATATATGGATCGCGTTCAACCTCCGCTCAACTTTATCGCACCAGCATTCAATCCCTGGGTCTTGCGACTGGCTCGCCTGAGTTTACCGATTTGGTTGCGATCGCGAGCGGATTTAGCTGAAATTGATGGGGTGAATCTCGATCGACTCGTCAAGCAGTACGATCGCTTTCAAAAGGGCGAGATTCGTTTGATGCTGGCTTTTCGCCATCCCAATCCTAAAGACCCGTTTTGCTTGGGACATTTAATGTGGAATTTGCTCCCTCAAGGGGCGAAAGCACAAGGTGTTTCCCTATCATCGCCGACCCATTTTCACTTTATCTACGATCGCGGTATTCCCCTGTGGGCGGGTTCGGTGGTTGAATGGCTGTTTCCCAAACTGGGGGGAACCCCCATCCAACGGGGTAAGCTCGATTGGGTGGGATTGCGATCTGCCAGGAATTTGTTTGCCAACGGCGAATTTCCCTTAGCTGCCGCACCGGAAGGGGGAACCAACGGTCATAACGAAATCATCAGCCCCCTGGAACCCGGTGTCGCTCAACTGGGGTTTTGGTGCGTGGAAGACGTGCGGCAAGCGGGGGGGTCGCAAGAGGTGATTATTTTGCCAGTGGGCATTCGCTACAGCTATCTAAACGCCCCCTGGAGTCAGGTGGATGCTCTGCTCGATCGCCTGGAAACCGAAATGGGACTCGATCCCTTAAGCGCAGGCGATCGCTACGATCGTCTTTATCGGTTGGGGGGCAAGCTGCTGGTGGTGATGGAACGATTTTACCGCGAGTCCTACCAGCGCCCGCTACCTAAGGATACGGATTTGCCTCAGTCGAACGAGGAAATGGCGACGCGGGTACGAGAGTTGCTCGATAATGCGTTGAGCGTTGCGGAAGAATACTTCGGTTTGAAAGCACGGGGAACGGTGATCGATCGCTGTCGTCGTTTGGAGCAGGCGGGATGGGATAGAATCTATCGGGATGACTTCGAACATCTAGCCAAAGTTTCCCCCATCGAACGGGGACTCGCCGATCGCATCGCCGAAGAAGCGGATTTGCGGATGTGGCATATGCGAGTCGTGGAGCATTTTGTCGCCGTGACGGGCAGTTACGTGCGGGAAAATCCCACCGTCGAACGCTTTGCCGATACGGCGATTCTACTGTGGAAAACCTTCGAGCAAATTCAGGGAAAAACTACTCGTACCCCTCATTTAGGGTCGCAAAAAGCACGGGTAACCATCGGCGAACCGATTTCAGTCAGCGATCGATGGGAGACTTACAGTGCCAGTCGCCGCAGTGGCAAGCAAGCCGTTGACGATTTAACCCAAGACTTGCGAAAAGCCCTCGAAGCGACAATTGACAACTGACAGCGGACAACTCACAATTGACCGATGCAAAAATTAATTGTAATTTGCGGGGCGACGGCGACGGGAAAATCCGGGCTGGCGATGAGTTTGGCGCAACGGCTGAATTCACCAATTCTCAGTGCCGACTCTCGCCAGGTGTATCGGGAGTTCGATATCGGCACGGCAAAACCCACCCCACTCGATCGCCAACTCGTTCCCCATTACCTGCTCGATATCTGCCATCCCACGCAAACGCTTACGGTTGCAGATTACCAGCAGCAAACGCAATCTCTCATTGCTAAGTTTCATCGTCTTTCGTCTCAAAATCGCCTCGATACCGTGCCGCTACTAGTGGGAGGAACGGGACTTTATATCAAATCCATTACCCGGGGGTTGAAAATTCCGAGAGTGGCACCGATGCCGGAGTTGCGATCGCAGCTAACCTCCATCGGACAACCCCAATGCTACGCCATGTTGCAACAGGTGGATGCAGTGGCGGCGCAAAAGATTCACGCTAACGACGCGACGCGCACCCTACGAGCGCTGGAAGTATTTTACGTTACCGGCAGGGGGATTTCCGAGCAACAGGGGGAATGCCCTCCCGAGTATCCCATTTTGCAGATTGGGTTGGAGTGCGATCGCCTCGACGATCGCATCGAACGGCGCACCCATCAGATGCTGGAGATAGGATTGGTGGCGGAGGTAGAATCATTGTGTCAAAAATACGGGCTGGATTTGCCGTTACTCGAGACCTTGGGATATGCAGAAATCAAGCAATATTTAGCGGGGGAAATTTCCCTGGAAAAGGCGATCGAACTGACGATTTTACATACCCGTCAATTTGCCAAACGACAACGCACCTGGTTTCGCCGCGATAAAGATATTGTTTGGTTTGATGGCGATCGAGCTGATTTATTGGATGGGATTTGGGAAGAGCTCGATCGGTTTTTGGAAGGAAACGAGGGAGCATTTTAGTGGTTGCGTTTATTTAATAAAAATTTAATATTTAGTCTGTTGGCCTCCATCCCAAAGATCGAAGATTTAATAAGATCCCCGATTGCATGAGTAGACTGATTTCCCTATATCTCCCTTTTCGGGAGGGGTTAGGGGTGGATTCATCGATCTCCAATTGCACAAGTTATTAAATCCTCATTCCCAAGCTATTCCGATGGGGGAGGGAGTGAACGGTTACGACTTTTAAATTACGGTTACGACTTTTGAATTTGGGCAAGACAAAACGGCCTCATTGCTATATTCTATGAAACTGTGCCAAGCAATAATAGCTTGTAACTCACATAATATTCGACTTAAAGTCTAAAACGTTTTGTTAAGTCTAAAACGTCTTGTTTGGCACCAAAATTAAATTAGTCGGAAGAAATAAGTTTCGCGTCACTCAAATGACGTAAACTCAAAACCGTCAAAAAAGTTAGATATTGCATATTTCGTCCATCAAAATTATCAAGAATTAAGAGGTTTGAATAGTGACTCAAAGTCTGACTCAATACCAAGAAACCGAGGAACTGAGTAGTTTTGATGCGATTAAGGAAGCGCATACCCTCTCTGGGAACCCTGAAGCGATAAAACAGTATTACGATCGATGGTCGTTCTCTTATAATCGCGACGTGGCCAATGAAGAGTACTGCGGCCCCAACTATATTGCGGCATACTTCGATCTGCTACCCAAGCAAGAGAGTAGTATTTTGAGCGGGCACGATCTCGACATCGAAATTTTAGATGCAGGATGTGGCACTGGACTTGTAGGTGCTGCTCTGCATCGCCAAGGTTATCAAAATATTGATGGGCTCGATCTATCCCATGGCATGGTGGAGAAAGCATCCAAAACCCAGGCTTATCGAACTTTAACTGGGGGATGTGACATGACCGAACCCATCGAAACTTACCCTGACAATCGTTATAATGCTGCCATTAGTTGTGGGGTATTTACTCTCGGTCACGTTCCTCCTACCGCTCTCGAAGAAATGATTCGCATTACCAAGCCTGGGGGATTGGTGGTTGTGAGTACTCGCAAAAGCTATTACGACAGCACCGATTTTCAAGCTGTTTGCGATCGACTGCAAGCTGAAAATAAAGTCAAGCTTGTGAGCAGTATTATGGATGGTCCTTACCTGATGGAAGAAGGCGCTCACTACTGGGCTTTTCGAGTTTGCTAAAGCCAACTGACAAACTTTGCCGTATATCTTCTCATGTAGGATCGCCATGACCCTACTCATGAATGCGGTTCTTCTGAGTGGTCGCGGAGGACTAGACAAGTTGGTTTATACCCAAGTGGCAAAGCCTTCGCCCCAGGCAGGAGAAGTCCTCATCCGAGTGGGTGCGTGTTCTGTCAATAACACAGATCTGAACACCCGCACGGGGTGGTATACCGCACAACAGGAGTTGGAAGCAGTTCTCCAAGATACTGCAGCAACACCGATTCACACCTCAACGGCTTGGGGAGCAACCCCGATCGAATTTCCTCGGATTCAAGGGGCTGATATCGTGGGTTGAGTGGTTGAGATCGGTGCTGGTGTTGACCCCAAGCTTTTGGAAAAACGGGTCATCGTCGATCCCTAGATTTGGACTGAACCTCCTGAGTGCGATCGCTATATGGACAGCGAACTGAATGGAGAGTTTGCAGAATAGACTGCTATTCCAGACGCCAATGTTTGTCCGATTCATTCATCCGTGCAAAAGCGTTTTGGGTAAAGTTGCGATACGTCATTCTCAGATAACCCGACAGAAAGTTCTGCCCGAACTAACGATTCTAAATTCAGAGAAAAAATAATGACAGAATTAATGAATGCTGTTGTTCTCAATGGATATGGCGGACCAGAGCAATTAGTGTACGCTCAAGTTCCTAAACCTACGCCCCAGAAAGGAGAAATATTAATCCAAGTGGGAGCTTGTTCTATCAATAATGCAGACATAAATACTCGCACTGGATGGTATGCCGCAGATGAAGGATTTCAAGAAATCTTGCAAGATACCAAGACCAACGAGGGAGGAAAAGCAACCTGGAATCAGATGGGTGTGAAATTTCCACGAATTCAGGGAGCCGATATCGTCGGAAAAGTTGTCGAAATTGGTGAAGGTGTTACGCCAGAGGTACTGAACCAACGAGCGATCGTATATCCTTGGGTTCGTACTGCTAAATTTGCAGAATATCAGTATGTCGGCAGCGAATTTGATGGAGGTTTTGCAGAATATGCGGTCGTTCCGGCAACAAATGCTTATCCCATTAATTCGGATCTACCCGATACTCAGTTAGCAACCCTGCCCTGTTCTTATTCCACAGCAGAAAATATGTTAACGAAAGCCAGAGTTTCAGCCAGAGATACCGTATTAATCACAGGAGCATCTGGTGGTGTGGGTAGTGCTGCAATTCAATTATGCAAAATTCGTGGGGCAGTCGTTATTGCTATTGTTGGAGCGAACAAAGAGCATTTAGCAAAGGAGTTGGGTGCTGATTACGTTTATCCTCGAGATAACCAACTCGCTTCTAATTTGGCGAAGCATGAAATTACGGTGAGCGCAGATGTGGTGGGAGGAGAATATTTTAGTCTGGTCTTCAAAAGTCTAGTTGTGGGTGGAAGGTATGTGACTTCTGGCGCGATCGCTGGTCCACTAGTTGAGTTAGATTTGCGAGATTTGATTTACAAGGACGTGGAGATGAAAGGAGGAAACCGTTATGAGCCAGAAGTGTTTCAGAACTTGCTCGGATATATCGAACGAGGTTTATTGAATCCTCCAGTTGCTAAAGTTTTCCCCCTGAGTCAAATGCAAGAAGCTCAGAAATTTTTTCAAAGTAAAAGCTTTTTGGGTAAAGTCGTAATTACACCATCCTAGTCAGGATAAAAATGAACCATCTATTCAAATAAAGGAATTTTTCGATCGTGGCTATATTATCAAGTGATTCACTCTCTATATCCGATCGTTTACTCAAACGCGGATTTACGATTTTTCAGTCCGATAACCTGAAGAATTTGGCAGGTGTTGATGTTTTTGAGCGCTACAGAAAAAATGTGATGTCCTTTAGGGCAAAGTTGAGAAAGTTGTTTGAACTTGATTTGTCAGTGAAGCGTGGCTTTGAGGCAGCTGTAACAAGTTACGTTCCAGAACTGAATGGATTTGGTCCGGGTTGGTGGCCGGAGTCTAAATTTCCCGATCCAATCGAAAATGTGGATTACGATATCCAATATATTTTATCTAAAATCTATGATGAAAGCCATCCTTCGACTATGTTTGATTTCGATGGCATAGATCCCGATATTTCGTTGGGAGGGAGAGATGATTTACCGAATCTAGAAAGCAATTTTATTAGCGACTTTCTGAGCCAATTTGTTCTGAATCGATTACGCGAGGATCTAGCCGCGAATTTGAATGTTTCTATTCCTAAATTAAAGCAGCAATTTGAGATAGCATACTATCCTCGAAAAGGGTTGCTACCAAAACATACTGACACGCCATTTTTGATGGGGAATATTGGTCCGACGCAAAACTTATATATTCTTCCCTTTGATACACGGGAGCCTTACCAAGTCTTTTTAGAAGAAGGGGAGATTCTCTTGTATACAGGTCGAGAGTTTCGAGAGCTACTTACTTCGGTAGATCGCAAACTTCCGACACCGATGCCACATTGGGTAAACGGGAGTCAGGGAAGAATTGCAATTTTGCTGCCATGTTTTGCCTCCAGACAATAACCTGCTATTGGTAGAGACCCCAAAGTGTTTTTTGGGGTTCTTTTTACCAGTGAATCGGTAGCATGTTCACACAGATTTAAAAATCAAAAGGAAATGATGACTAAACAGAAAATTGCTTACATCGGTACGGGTGCTATGGGCAAACAGCATATCTACAAACTCCTAAATGATGGGTATGAAGTCCAAGTTTACGATAAGTATCCAGAAGCGGCCAAAACAGTCATTGCAAAAGGAGCAGTTTGGAAAGATACTCCCAAGGAAGCTGCCCAAGGGTCGGATCTGGTGATTACCAATTTACCCTTACCCCATCATGTATTAGAAAATATGTTGGGAGACACTGGAGCAGCAGAAGGCATGAGATCTGGTGCAACTTGGATGGATTTTTCCACAACTGACTACCATAATACCCAACATATAGCAGAAGAAGCCGGCAAAAAAGGAATATTAAGCCTAGAATCTCCGGTGAGCAATCTATCCCATATGGGTGTAGATTTTTGTAATGTTAGTTACTATGTTAGTGGCGATCGAGAAGGCTACGATCTGAGTAAAGAAACCCTGGATGCGATCGGCAAAATTTCCTTCTTTGTCAGCAATACGATTGGTGAAGCTCAAACCGTAAAATTGTTAACCAATTTGTTGTTTTATGCACAAATGGTGACATTAGGGGAAGTTTATATGATTTGCAAAATATATGGCATTCCCTTGTTATGGATGTGGGATTATATTCGAGCTTCCCAAGGAAATAGTGTTGTGACAGAGCAAGTAAGTCCATTTATTTTTGATGGCAGTTATGACTATTCCTGTTCCTTGGAAATTACGGTGAAAGATACCGATTTAACCGTCAACTTAGCCGACGAATTGAAGGTTCCATTACCTCTGGGGCGTATTGTGGAAGAGCGATATCGGGAAGCCGGACAGAAATATGATGCCCATGATAATCATGTCAAAGTCACTAAATTAATTGAAGAGGACAACAATTTAGATTTGCGGGTGCCAGATTTTACAGCGCCATCGCCTTATGGTTTAGATCGGAGTTACGTTCATTCTGAGACCAAAGTGGCAGATAGTTATGGTCGGATTAAACCTCTTCCCTATCAACTGGAATATGCTTCTCCCGAGCCTTTAGCCGATGAGAAATTGATGGATATTGCCAAATCTTTGACGGATTTTATGGCTTATATTAATTACTTAATCTTGGGAGAAGCAAATCAACTGGGAAAAGGAATGGGATTGACTGACGAGTTATTAGTGGATGTGATTCGTTGGAGTGTTGGAACCTGTTGGGTATCAGATAATATTGATGCTTATCAACCCAATCCAGAGATTGTGGAGAAAATCAAATCTTTTGATTTTGGCAGTCAGGCGAAGCTCCCAGTTATAACAAAATTTTTGGCACATCTGAGTTCTTAAAAAAGTGTAAACATTCGCTCTTAGCCAGCTATGAAAGAAAATCAATCTTTTGTCATAGTTAACAACCAACGCTTCCACTACATTTGGTTACGGGATAATTGTCTTTCTGAGACAAGTCGCCATTCTACATCTTTTGAGAAACTTTATGACTTTAGTGAAGAAAAAGAATATCCAAAACCAAAGTCTGTGGAGTTAACAGATAAGGAATTGAGAATTGACTGGGATGAAGATCCTCCACATCGCAGCATCTTCCCTATTGAATGGTTGATGGCTTTTGCTTATGATGAAAATTCTCCAGAGTGCTACAACTACAGGCATAAAGAAGCACAAAGTCGCTATCCTGAAGAAATTTTGTGGAATAGAACTTTGCTTGAGAGCTATTTATCTAAGCCGGAAAATTCTAGTATTGGGGTAGATCGAGGATGGAAAGATCTGCTTTTTAGATTTGGTTTTAGTTTAATCCATGATTTAACCCCACAACAACATCAGGATTTTATGGCTTCTATTGGACCAATGCTCTATACCGAAGCAGGAGCTTTCTACGATCTTGAGAGTAAACCTGGAGCAAACGACTTAGGATATACTAGTCATGAACTTACCCTTCACACAGATTTTGTCCACATAAATTATTCTCACTTACTAACTTCTTTTTACATGGTTGAAAATGAATCAAAAGGAGGAGAATCAACTTTAGTAGATGGTTTTCGTGTTGCCCAAGATTTTAGAGAACAATATCCTCATTACTTTCAATTATTAGCCCAAACTTCCATTCAATTCCGTCAATTCTATACAGACTTGCAATATTTTCATAATAAAAGTATCCCTGTTATTCAATTGAATACTGATGGCGAATTGGTTTCTATTAACTTTGCTCACTTCCATGGCTGTAATTGGAATATTCCTTTCGATCTGATGGAGGAGTTTTATCAAGCTTATGCCACTTTCTTTAAGTATCTCAAAAATCCAGATTACCAATACTGTTTTCGTCTGGAGAAGGGAGACTGCCTGCTGATGAATAATAATCGGATTCTTCATGGTCGAAAGTCTTTCGATATTGGTTCGGGGAAACGACTTTTGAGACTAGGATACTTAGTTTGGGATCATGTCATAGGAAGAGAAAACTTTCAGAAATATAAAGATTTATATATGAGGAAATAGCTGTTGCACTCGTGTTCTATTGTTTGACTTAAGAGTGTAAATTTTCCGAAAAATTATGAAAATATCTAAAATTTCCGTCTATCAAGTTACCTTGCCTCTCGAGCATCCCTACAGTTTATCAGGGGGAAGATTGCACTTTGAAAAACTTGACTCTACCATCGTTGCCATCGATACCGATGAAGGTATCCGAGGCTGGGGAGAAGGATGCCCTTGGGGTTCGACTTATTTACCTGCTTTTGGACGGGGTATTCGGGCTGGAATTGAAGAACTCGCCCCCCAACTCATCGGACTCGACCCCAGACGCACCGATTCGATCTATCGAACGATGGATCTCGCTCTCCCCGGTCATCCCTACATTAAATCTGCACTAGATATGGCCTGTTGGGATATTCTGGGCAAAGCCACGGGATTACCGTTGTGCGAACTATTTGGCGGTCGCATCGACCAATCCATCACCATTCAAAATTCCGTTCCAACCGGTACCCCAGAGGAAATGATTGAATCGATAAAACTGGGTCAAGCAAGGGGGGAGACGGTTCATACTTGCAAGATTGGCGCTGATGTTGCTTTAGATATTGAACGAATTAAAGCCATTGCTGCTTATTTACCTCCCAATGAAAGCGCTACTTTTGATGTGAATCGTGCTTGGTTAGTGGATGAGGGGATGCGGGTGATGAATGCAGTCACAGACCGTCTTTTTTATTTCGAACAACCCTGTGAAACCTATGAGGAGTGCTTGCAGCTTCGCAAAGTGACCTCCCATCCCATCATCTTAGATGAATGTATTCAGCGCTATGGCGATATTGTCCGTGCCCAAGCTGATAATGCTTGTGAGGCGATTGGGCTGAAGATTAATCGGGTTGGTGGATTAACGAAAGCTAAGCGCATCCGAGACTTTTGCGTGGAAACGGGAATTCGGATGAATATTGAAGAATGTGGCGGTAGTATCATTGCCGATACTGGCGCTGTACATTTAGCCCAAAGTACCCCAGAAACCCACTTGCGAGCAACTTGGTTGTGCCACGAAATGCTAACAGTTGATACCGCCGAAGGGGGTGCGCGCAATCAAGGAGGTAAAACCGTTGCGCCAGATGCTCCAGGATTGGGTGTGGAGCCAATTCTTGATGTTTTGGGTGAGGCGATCGCGGTGTATGAATAGCTTCTAGAGTGAGTATCACTTGTAAGATTCTGTTTGAAGGTTGATTGACAAGGCACATCGCACATCATAAATATGCAATCTCTGCGACGTTAACTTTTTCCCAAGTTCAAAAATTTCCCTCTTTTAAAAGTCTGGAGTTATTTATGAAAGAGTGGGTGTTACCAACACTAGCAGCAGTATTATGCTGGGGAGGTTGGGCATTTCTACCCAAATTTTCAACTCAGTCTATTCGCCCCAGCAGTGCGATCGTCTATCAAGGCTTGGGAGGTGCGATCGTTGCTTTGTTCGTATTTCTCAATCTCAGAGATCCCTTAGAAACTCACCCAGAAGGGTCTATCATTGCCGTAATAGCCGGAATTCTAAATTTCTTGGGCGTGCTCTTCTATATCAAAGCCGTTTCTAAGGGACCTGTGGCGATTGTTTCCACCTTATCGGCTCTTTATCCCTTAGTCGTCATTGCCTTAGCCGTGACTGTCTTTCACGAAACCTTAACGACTAAACAAACTTGTGGCATCGTGTTTGCTCTGATTTCGATCGCACTTATTGCTACATGAATTTGGAGATGGGAGTGAGAAATTGATGAAAAAAATTCTGGCCTTGTGGGCAATACCCCGATCGACTTCTATCGTCTTGGTTTGTAATGGAGGATAAAACGATGGATACCTTACCCGTTATTTCGTTAAAAAATCTCAAAGATCTCGAGACTTCAAATCCGGGTAACGCAGAACATCAGCGTCTCTATGATATTTGCTTGGAACATGGTTTTTTCTATTTAAAAGACCATGGAATTTCACGAGAATTGGTAAAAAAAACAATTGATGCTTCTCGTGACTTTTTTGAATTACCCAAAGCCATCAAACAACAATACGCACAGGATAAGCAAACCGTTTATCCCAAAACGTCGAGAGGCTATGTACCTCTCTACGGAGAAACGCTCCATGAAGATGTAGGTCCAGACCCGAAAGAAATTTTCGATTTAGGCATAGAACATCCACCTTCAGATAAGCCTTTTACAGGTCCGACTCTAATTCCCGATGATACTGTCGCACCTGGTTTTGCGGAATTTCATGCTCGGCTTCAAGGGGAGATTATGACCAAAATTGTTCCTCACCTCCTCAAAGCACTAGCTGTGGCGTTGAACTTGGATGCGAATTGGTTTGACTCTTATTGTGACGATCCAATTTTAATTCATCGAACGATTTATTATCCTTCTGAATCGGGAGTTGCTGGCAAACATACAGATAACGGTATTTTCACCATATTAATCCAAGAATATTTTTCTACGCCGTCTTTACGAGTTTATACTCAAAACAATTGGATTGACGCAATGTGTTTGGAAGATGCTTTCATCGTGAACTTGGGTGATATGTTGCAGCTTTGGACGAATGGCTTATTTGTCAGTACCCCCCATGAAGTAATTCACAAAAACCCCACCAGCCGTATTTCTATTCCATTCTTTGTTTATCCCAATATTGATGCGGTGTTTCAACCCATCGGAACGAATCAAAAAATTCGATCGATGGATATTATGCTCAAAAACTTTAACTCAATTTGGGTAACCAAAGAAGGAGCCGGTCGGGCGAAAGAATTAAAGTGAAGATTCTAAATTAAATTGTTGGCAATATTTTCCGATCTAAATATACGGTAATTAATTTGGACGAAAATCTCTCAAATCTCCTTGGAGAACGTGATACTTAATGAATTGTTAGAAGAGGGATAAGAGAGAAATAGGGAAATGGGAGAATCAATGCAAGATACGAAATTCTCCCTTGTTTCCCGAAGCTCCCGAGAGCGACTCGAAAGAGTTACCATCTACGATCGCAAATTCAAAATCTGCGCCGTCACCGCCAAACTCTCCTCGTACAACACATCTCGTCCCCAGCGCTGAAGCTGTTGCGCCATCAGCAATTCCGCTTTCTGATCCGTTGAGGCGCTTACCTGTTCCGTGCTGCAAGATTGAGCGCTTCCCCCGGCTTCCATCCTCATGCATCCGGTAGTTTCCGAACAGAGAATCGTGCAGCAGTCGGCATTTTCGTTGGTGGAATTGAGGCGCACGCCGATCAAGTCGCCGGGAATTTCCCCAGAATCGGCCGTGGGAATCGCCGCGAGTTCCGCCTGGATTTCCCGATCGCCTTCTCCTTTAAAATGAACGTGCATCAGTTCGTAATCTCCCCCCTCCTGCACGATCTTCACCGGTTCCCAACCCAGGCGGCTGGAAAACCACCCCAAGAACATCAGCGCCTGTGCCGCATTTCCTTTTTCGTAGTCCAGTGCGATTTCGTCGATTTCCACCAAGGCGGCGCGACGCTGGGGGGGATCGAATGCCGATGCGGTCAGTTCCTGCCAGGGAAGCAGACGATGCCAGTTTAGATCGGAGATGTAGGTTTCCGCTTCGATTAAATGCTGCATTTTCAACAATTCCGATTCCGGATCGCTGAAATAGCAAGAATCGACAATCAGGCAATTGCTAAATTCCGATAGGGTTTGGAATAACGCCTGTTCCGGGTTGGGAGTCGCCTTCCACCAGACGAACTTGGGTAAATCCGGTATCATCAACGAGGTCACCACATCGCTCACCCGCGCCAGTGCTTCCTTCGTCCCGCGCAGGGTAATATATTCGCAGCAAACCAGGTTACTGGTTTCCCCTTTCTGAATCGGACAGTAGGCCGAGACTTGTGCCGTCACCCCCGTATCTTCGCCGAGGGTCGGACATAGGGTAATAATGCGGCAGGGATTGCGATCGGCGATCGCATCGCTAATTCCAAACCCCCGAGCATTTAAATTCGATATTTCCTGCCGATCCTCCGGCTGTTTGGCAAACTCTTCTCTAAGCTTTTCGAGGGTTTCAGTATCGACGCGACCGGTAATTCGCAATTCGTAAGCTTTTTGCGCTTCTCGAATGGCATTTCTCGTTTTCGGACCGTGAATACCATCGATCGCCCCGTCGTAGAAACCCAAACTTCCCAGCAATTGCTGAAATTCTTCGGGTTCGTAAACCACCATACTAAACGTTGCCGCTCTGGTGGCGATCGCCGATGTCTTTCCTTTACCCGCATTTTGACTGAGCCAAATATTACTCAGTTCCGCTTCGATTTCCCCGAGGGAGATATCTTTGGGTTTTTGCAGTGCAACAATTGGAGTACTCATATTTCTTATATTTTGGCTGTAAGGTTGGTTGAGACGAGGAGAGGGTTGGGGAGACACTCAGACGCGGGGACGCGGGGACGCAGGGATGGAGTGACGGGAAAACAACGAAGAAGATCGTGATTCAAGTCATCATTTCCCATTCCCCATTCCCCATTCATCTAGAGTCTGCGCCAGCGTCCCCCATCCCGTTCGAGCAGTAATTCCGCCTCCACCGGTCCCCAGGTTCCCGCTTCGTAGAGAGGAATCGACTCCGGCGGCGCGGGTGCGTCCCAAACATTCAGCAGGGGAGTCAGCACACGCCAGGAGGCTTCCACTTCGTCACCGCGAGTGAAGAGAGTTTGGTCTCCCAACATACAGTCAATCAGCAAGCGGCTGTATGCGTCTGTACTCGGTTTACCAAAAGCGGTATCGTAGCGGAAATCCATATCCACCGATCTCGTTCTCAGCGCACTGCCGGGGGTTTTCACCTCAAATCGCATACTAATGCCTTCGTTCGGCTGAATCCGCATCGCCAAGACATTGGGATTGGCTTGTTTCGCCGCCGATTGGAACATCAAGTGCGGCACTTCCTTAAATTGGATGGCAATTTCTGAGACTTTCTTCGGCATCCGCTTCCCGGTGCGCAGATAGAAAGGAACCCCTTTCCAGCGCCAGTTATCGATATTCAACTTCAAAGCTGCGTAGGTGGGGGTAATCGAGTTGGGATCGGCCCCATCCTCTTCCCGATAACTGGGAACCTGTTTGCCTTTCATCCAGCCTTGGGTGTACTGACCCCGAATCGCCGATTTCTCCAAATTTTCCTCGTCTGCCAGGCGCGTTGCCTGTACCACCTTCACTTTTTCGTTGCGAATGCTGTCGGCATCGAGGGAGTTCGGCGCTTCCATCGCCGTCAGGCAAAACAGTTGCATCAGGTGGTTTTGCACCATATCCCGTAAGGCGCCGGAGGTTTCGTAATACCCGGCGCGTCCTTCCAATCCCACGGTTTCGGCAACGGTGATTTGCACGTTTTCGACGAACTGCCGGTTCCACAATGGCTCGAAAATCGCGTTGGCAAACCGGAACACCAACAGGTTTTGTACCGTCTCTTTACCCAGATAGTGGTCGATGCGGTAGACCTGCCGTTCGTCGCAGACATCTTGCACTACCCGGTTGAGCATTTTCGCCGTACTCAAATCCCGACCGAAGGGTTTTTCGATCACCAGGCGCTGTTTGCTCGGATCGGCGAGCATTCCGGCTGCACCGAGTTGTTGGGTCGCTTCCCCGAAAAAGCGCGGCGCGACGGAGAGGTAAAACACTCGGTTGCCTCGGGTTCCCCGCTGTTGGTCGAGTTCTCCGAGGAAGGCTTTGAGTTTCTGGTAGCTTTCGGGGGAATCGATGTTTCCCGAACAGTAGAATAACCCTTTGGCAAAATCGTTCCAGATTGCCTCAGATTGCAATCCACCGCCAAACTGTTCGACCCCCTCGCGCAGGTGTTCCCGGAAAAAGTCGTGACTCCACTCTCTTCTGGCGACGCCGACGATGGTCAGTTCCGGGGGAAGGCGGCGTTCGAGCTTCATCTGATAGATGGCAGGAACGAGTTTGCGCTGGGTTAAATCTCCCGAAGCACCGAAGATAATCAATATTTGCGGTTCGGGGACGCGATCTTGTTGAAGTCCAACGCGAAGTGGATTTTCTGCAAGTGAAATCATGAGCAAGTGATGGGGTGTGGGGTGTGGGGTGACCGGGTGTGGGATGGGGAAGTGCAGAATTTCCCCTTGTCTCCCATCGCCTCGTTTTCCCGAAGAATGTTAAAAATGGGGAATCGATCGCCTCAACAGCGACCCACTCCCCATCATGTTGGTAATTTTAGACAGGTGCGAGTTGCGTGACTTTGTCTTCGAGGGATTTCATCAGGGACCCGAAGGGTTTGATGAATTTGTCGATGCCTTCGTCGAGGAGTTTTGCCATCACCTCATCCACCTCGATTCCCACTTCCGCCAGAATGGCCATGGTTTGTGTGGCACCCTCGATGTCGGTTTCCACGCGGCTAGCGACATGGCAGTGGTCGGCACAGGCTTCGATAGTGTTGGGAGGTAGGGTATTCACCGTATCGGGCCCGATGAGTTCGTCCACGTACATGACATCGCTGTAGGCGGGGTTTTTGGTGCTGGTACTGGCCCACAGGAGGCGTTGAACTTTTGCACCTTTGGCCGCGAGTGCCTGCCAGCGATCGGTCGCCAAGATTTTCTTGTATTCTTGATAGGCAATTTTGGCGTTGGCGATCGCGACTTTGCCTTTGAGACTTTCTAATTTCTGTTTGAGATCGGCATCGGTGGTTTCGGCGAGCATCTTATCGAGACGACCGTCCACTTCACTATCGATCCGGCTGAGGAAGAAGCTGGCGACGGAGGCGATATTGTCGATGGGTTCGCCTTTTTCTACCCGTGCTTCCAATCCTTTGATATAGGCCCAGAAGGTATCGATATAGGCTTGGACGGAGAAGAGTAGGGTGACGTTGACGCTGATGCCATCCGCGATCGCCTGTTCCACGGCCGGTAAGCCTTCGGGAGTGCCGGGGATTTTAATCATCACGTTCGGACGATCGACGGCTTTGTGATAGCGACGCGCTTCGGAGATGGTGGTTTCGGTATCCCGCGCGATGTCCGGGGGAACTTCGATGCTGATGTAGCCATCGACGCCGTTGGTTTGTTCGTAAACCGGCTTGAAGATATCGCAGGCGTTGCGAATATCGTCGAACACTAAGGACTCGTAAATTTCGGTGACGGATTTGCCGTCTTTGATTCCCGCTTCGATATCGGCATCGTAGATTTGATTGCCGGCGATCGCTTTTTCAAAAATGGCGGGATTGGAGGTAATTCCCCGCAGGCTTCGCGTCACGATCGCTTCTTTGAGCTCTCCCGATTCGATCGCATCCCGAGACAAATTGTCCATCCAGATGCTTTGACCGTATTCTTGAATTTCAAAGAGATGGTTAGTCGTCATAACTGTTCCGTTGTAAGTACGCTAAACGATGTCGATCTATCTAAGAACGGGTGAGAATTTTGTCCTCTGCCATTCGAGCATTTTCTTGAATGAAAGACTCAACCAGAGACACATCTTCTTTACTGCCAATAATTAACGGCGTGCGCTGGTGCAGTTCCCCTCCCACCACATCTAAAATGTCTTGGGTTCCGGTACTGGCACGTCCTCCAGCTTGTTCCATCAGATAAGCTAGAGGGGCCGACTCGTACAGCAGCCGCAGCTTGCCTTCGGGTTTCTTCACCGTACCGGGATAGAGAAATACCCCACCCTGGAGTAATACTCGATGGAAGTCCCCCACCAACGCACCGCTATAGCGTCCGGTGTAGCCTTCGTGGCGATGCACGTAGCGGATGTAATCGCGAATCGAATCCTCCCACTGCCAGAAATTGCCCTCGTTGACGCTGTACACCGCGCCATGCTCGGGAACTGTGATATTCTCTTGCCACAGGATGAACTCTCCCAAACTCGGATCCAGGGTAAAAGCGTGTACCCCCGTGCCGATGGAGTAGACCAAAACGGTACTCGGGCCGTAGAGAATGTACCCGGCCCCGATTTGATTGCGACCGGATTCGAGTAAGTCTCGCGCCGAACCATCTTCATCCTCACCTTGCTGCTGGCGGATGGCGAAAATCGATCCAACGTTTAGGTTGGCATCGATATTCGAGGAACCGTCGATGGGATCGTAGACCAGGGTGTAACGTCCGATCGGGCAGTTCTCGGGGATATAATAGGGCTTCTCCATTTCCTCGGAAGCCAAGCGACAAACTAAGCCACTTTGCTCGAAAACAGAGATGAAAACATCGTTGGCGTAAACATCCATCTTTTTGACGGCTTCGCCTTGGACGTTTTCCGTTCCCGCAAATCCGAGAACTCCAGCCATAATCCCCGCGCGGCTGAGGCGGCGAGAAACTAGTTTTCCGGCTAAGGCAATACGGCTCATCAAGGCACTTAAGTCTTGTGCCTGGGTCGAAAAACTTTGTAGTTGTTGCAGAACGTGGCGAGATAGGGTGGTGCAGTCCCGATCGAGTGCGCGTTCCTGGGCTGTGGGTTGGTATGGATCGGTCATGAAAACGATCTTTCCTCCTTGTGTGCCACGATAGTTTGTATGGCTGACTTTGGGTCAGAGAGCTGTAACTTTGGCAACGCCCGGTCGCTGTGAAATTCTACTTACTATCTTAAAGATGCATTCTGGAATCGGGGGTTAACTTTATACCAACTACAGAATGTTTTCAGATTTGTGAGGTTTGAGTATTCGCCCCTAAGTAGGTTCACGCAAAGGCGATCTCCAACGATAGGATTTGTCGGTAAATTGCGCGCGAGACTTCATCGATCGCGATCTCCTCCTTCCGCAGAACTCATCGCAAATCTGGGAGTTTTATCATCCTAGAGCGAGGAAAGAACCGGATAAAAATTCCCAAATCAAATATTTTTTTAGATTTTTAGCTGACAATTAGATTTGATAAATGCCGCTTTTGGTACTCATAAAACCTGTATTTTATGTTTGTACAAGACGGGTAATAGCAAAGAAGTTTTGAGTGTATATTATAATTCTAAAAATTCCTGAAGGCTTAGAAATTCAAAAATAATAATGACTAGATATTTTTTTATCGCAATCTAAAATCTTAGATCGTGAATCGTAAACTTAAATTTTTATCGAATTTAAAATGGCGTTTTTTTTATATTTTATAGAGATATAAAACCGAAATTATTCTATTTAATAGTTTTAGTTTGGTGTCGAATTAGTAGATTTTGGGTTAGCGCGAATTAGAGTAAGAGATGCTGCGGAAACCTCTTCTCTCATACTCGCCCGAAAACTTATTCCGATTATCTCTGCGTTTTTTGAAACGATCGTTAAAAGTCGAGCTGTGGCGATTTTTTTTGAAATCGGTCAAACTGATGATGGGAACAAATATCGGCAGAAACTTATCAGTTTTTTGAATCGTTCGATCGAAATTTACGGATCGAAATACTTTGCGAGCGAACATCGATCTAAACCTAAATTATCGATTTTATGGCAACCCAAAAATTACCCCACCCCAACCGCAATGCTGTGGTAACTTTGCTAGCAACTCTCATGGGAGTCAATACGCTGATTGGATGCTCCCCGAACATCACGATTAACGTTGGTTCGGACGGACCGGCAACGGAAGCCGCGCCAACCGATACAAACCCTCCGCCGACCGATGACAGCAATTCCCCAGCATCAAGTCCCCGAGTTGAGACCGTCTCAACTGCTAACCCCTCGGAAGCCGTCGTGGCCGAGAACGCCGTGACCGCTCAGGCGATCGGACTAGAAGACTTGCTAACAGATTTACCCCTGGATCGGGGGGCATCTTATACCCAGGTACGCGAGAAACTGATGGCAGATGGCTGGATTCCCCATACCTTTGCCACGAACGGTCCGGTGGGGGATTTTAACGATCCGCTCGTGCAGCAGATGCTAGAGCAAGGTTTCGAGGAAGTGAAAACCTGCTCCGGGACGGGGCAAGGGTTCTGTCGACTCGAATTTGTCTATCAGGATCGGACCCTCGATGGCGGACCCGTTTTGGTGGTGACAACGGCTGCATCGGCCCCCAGCAGCACTGCATATCCCGACCCGACTTTTTGGGATTTTCGCCTCGAGGGCGTTTCCGATCGCACCTATGCCGACCGAAGCTTCGATCGAGCGTTATTTAACCAGATAGAGGAAGAAGATTCTTTTTGCCAGGGGGTGGGACGCTGCGAATACGTTCAATACCAACTCCAAGATGCTTTACTCATCGGCGGTTCCCACGATTTTGGCACGATCCGAATCACGTTGATTCCCAACCAGCCGGTGTTTGAAGAAGACGCGATCTCCTACGCCAAAATCTTTGACAGGACGGAGTCGATCGACTTTACCGAGGCGATCGCGGACGAGGAAGCCAATACGGTTTCCTATCAGATGCAAAATCGCTCCCCAGACTTGGATCGAGGGGTAGCGGCGACGTTGGCTTACACGATGACGGGCAAGGTATCGGAAATCTCGTACACCATTTTCGTCCACTAACCTCCATGATTCATCAAACCCTAAAATCCAGGATTAGCGCCAATTTCCCACAAGTACGAAAGGTGCCCAATGGTAGGGATGATCGTACTTAGAGCTATTTAACAAAGCTTGCTGGGCTTGACGTAGGGCCCCAGCTTTTCCCAGATCGGGATTTTGGACGAGTTGGCGGTAAAACTCCACCATAAACTCTGCGGTGGAGCTATCTTGAACCGACCACAGGGTTGCCAGGGTGCTGCGTGCCCCAGAACGAACGGCAAATCCCGCTAATCCCAAAGCGGCTCGTTTGTCTCCAGTTGCCGTTTGACAGGCGCTCAAAACCAGGAGTTCGATGGGCGATCGAACCGCACGTTCCCCAAGCAGTCGATTTAAAGCTTTGACGTTAATCGGTCCATCCCAAGCAATGAGAAAAGTTTCCTCGGCATTGGAGCTAAACTGACCGTGGGTGGCTAAGTGAACGATGGGAAATAGGTTGGTGCTGATTTGTTCTTGCAAAGCCGCATAGGTAAAATCGCGATCGAGCAAGACTTCAGTTTTCAAGTAGGTGGAAATTTGAGCGACTTCCCGCGCCACTCCCGGCAGAGGATCGTAACCTCCGCGCGCCTCCGTCAATCCAGCGACAATCGCTTTGTTCGAAACCCCATCATTTTCTCCCAGGGTCAAGTTTTCCGTCTCCAGGAGTTGCAATCCAGGGGCGAGAGCCATTTGATATCGTTCCACCAAATACCCTTCGCCATCGTGGAGTGCGGCCATGGATAAATTCCGCAGGGTGCCATCGAGTACGAACACCAAAGTTTCGATTTCGCTGGCGGCTAAAGCCTCCCCGGCCGGTCGAATGAGCCAGTCGTAAAGTTGCTGGGAGTACTGCAAGCGAGTTCGATCGGGCAAAATCGGGTTGAGGTGCAAAATGAGTTTATCGATGGTGGATTCGATTTCTGCTTGGGGAAGAGCGGTTTCGTAGTGAATCAGAGGTCGATCGGGTCTCGATAAGATGACCGCAAGGCGATCGGGGAGAATAATCGGATAGATAACGGCAGCCGTGGGATCGAGCTCGTCGATTTGCACGGGTTGGGTATCCAAACAGACTTCCTGGAAGAAGTTATCGAGTTGAGCCACTTGTAGCGCTTCGATCGCCTTGCGAGCTTGCTTGAGGTTCTTTTGGGGAATCGCATCTCCCGATTGCACGGGCTGTAGTAATAAACTCACGAGTTCCCGGTAAACGGGTTCGACGCTCTCGCGGAAGGAAAACTGAATATCGCGATCGATCGCCACGAGATCCGCTCGCAGGGATTGAAGCGTTTTTACCGCTTCTGCATACACGTCAATCGCCGCTTGGTTTTGCCCTCGGGCTTTTAGAATCCGGCCGAGTTGCCACTGCCACCGGGCGGAAATCTCGCCAGCATCAATGCTTTTGGCAATGAGTAAAGCATCTCGGGTCAGATCTTCGGCTGATTGCCATTGCTCCGTACGCTCGTAGAGATGACCCAAAAGCCCAAGAGCATAAGCCTCCGCGCGAGCATCTCTTAAGCTCCGCGCCAGCTCCACCGCCCCACTTGCCAGCCGCGCGATCTCTGCAAAACTCAAGGGAAAGTCTCTTTGGGCGTACAGCTCGATCGAACTAGCAGCCAAATTGACACGCGCGTAGACGGCCATCCGAGAGGGGGGGAGAAGATGGAGACTTTCTTGAATTCGCCCGACTAATTCTGGAATCCGATCGCCTCCACCCTCCCATTCCTGGGATTTTTGCGCCCACAAGCTCAGTTGGTTGAGTTGAGCCTCAATGCGATCGACGGGATTTCTGGCAGTTTCGCTCCCCTGTCGGTAAAAATCGAGAGCCACTTCCTCATCTCCAGCAATTCTGGCGGTATTGCCCAAACTTGTGAGAATACCACTCAGATCGAGATCGAGGTGTCGGGCAAGTGACAAACTCTCGGTGAGTAGGAGCTGCGATCGCTCCAAGTTCCCGACCCCTTGCAGGGCGATTCCCAAATTATGGAGTCCGACAGCTTTAACGGGGGTGTCGGGTAATGCCGCTAATTGAGTGTTGGAGGCTTCTAAAAGAGCGTTCGAGCGACGATAGAGCCCCAAAGCTTGTAGGGCCTGGGCTTGATTAATTTGAGCCCCTAAGATTCCCTGCTGGTCTCCGATGCGATCGTAAGTGGCCCCGGCCGCTTGCCAGGTTTCGTAGGCAGCTTCGGGTTGCCCTAGAGCCAGTTGCAATTTGCCTCGGGCGTTTAACGTCTTCGCCCGAATAGAGAGCGCTCGCTCGGTGGTGGATGTGGCCGTTAGCTCTAAACTTTGGGAGATCGCCTCTCGGGCAAGTTCCCACTGCCCCAAATCTTGATAGGCCAGAGAAAGATAGCTCTGGGCCAGGGCCCGATCGAGATCTTCTCTCCCAGAGGCGATCGCCTGCTGCCAAAGAGCAATTGCATCGGCAGTGCGTCCCCCTTGGTAAAGCACTCGACCCCGTTCGATCGGTTGTAAGGATTCTAGGGCGACAGATTCCGAGAGCTGCGATCTCGATTCTTCCTCCAGTGAACTGGCTTCGCCGGGAACAAGCTCCAACAACCACAGCAGCCAAAATAACCCACTCAAACTGAGGCAACAGATAATCAAACGAATTACTTTCATGGAATCTTGCTTGAGGAGTCGGCCCAAACTAAAGTATGGACTCGATCGTCTCCAACTTGAAATGTCTTTCGTTGAGAAGTATGACAACTGCCGCACCTGTGAGAGATCCGTTGAGGTGTAGCAGCCAGAGCAAAGAAGGTCGCCTCAAAAAGATGCTAGTTTGTTGCTGGGTGGTCTTAACCACATTCGCGACGACGATGGATGCAATACTCGTTAAACTACGAATAAATCAGCTTTAAGCATACTACTAGTGCTTGAGGTCTGTCATCCGTCAGGCCGACATCTGCGAAGGGTGATTCATCATCCCTCTGGTGTCATTCTCCGAACAGCTTTATATTTTTTCCACGTGACGTTAAGAACGAAGTCCGTTGCTGTGGGCGCAGGGTGACGGGTTTCAGTTATTTTGACTCAACGTATCCGATAAATAATCGGCCGTGGCTTCTACTAAGGCGATCGCATCCTCGTACATCATGCGCGTCGGACCCAAAACCCCAACGCTACCAACGGGAACGGTATCGCGTTGGTAGGTCGTCGAGATCAGGGTACAGGTGCGCATGGGTTCGAGGGGGTTTTCCGCTCCGATGCGCACGTTGACCCGCTTCCCCGATACAGACGCTCCTCCAGGAGGAGCGAACATTAGCGGACCTAGGCGATCTCGTTCTTCTTCGAGTAAAGCCACCAGAGTTTGAACTTGGCTGAGTTCGGCAAATTCCGGTTGTCGCAACACTTCCGCAATTCCGCTCACCATCACCCGATTGGAGGCGGGTTCTTGCAAGCCATCGGTCAAATCGGTCAGCCAGGAGGCGATCGAATCGGCGTAGCGACTAAATTCGCGATCGAGTTCGCTCCAGTCCAATTCCGAAACTTCGGCGATCGAGCGCCCTCGCAAGCGATCGTTTAAGAAGTTCGATAGAATTTGCAATTCCCGATCGATAATTTCTGCCTCGACCGCCGGGTCCGTGGTATCTCCCCCAAGGGGCGATAAATCCATCAAAGTCGAGTGGGTTTCGTAGCCATCGGTAACGACCACCAGCATCACTCGTTTGGGATCGACCTGAACTAATTGCAAGTGCCGCACTCGAGCGGTGTGGGTTTGAGGCAACGTAATCAGGGTAATATATCCACTCAAATTCGAGAGTAACTGAGCCGCACCTCGCAACAAAGCTTCTAGGCTCCAACTTTGCCAATTCAAGCGATCGGAAAGCAAACCGGCGACCTGTTGGGGCAACGTCGCAGAAGGAGTCATCAGCTCGTCAACATACAACCGATACCCGAAATCAGATGGGATGCGTCCGGCAGAGGTATGGGGTTGATAGAGTAGCCCTACTTTTTCGAGAACGCCCATTCCCGAGCGAATCGTGGCCGAGCTCACGCTGAGATTGTATTCATCGACGAGGGCTTTGGAACCCACCGGTTCGGCGGTGGCAACGTAATGTCGAACAGTGGCCCAAAGAATATGTTGTTGCCGATGGGTTAAATCGATTGGCTCAGACATTTTGTCTCAAACAAAGGCTCGGTCAAGTATAAGGATTTCGATCGATGGAGCGCGATGGGCGCCAAAAACAGAAATTAAATAGCTTATCCGATCGAAGTTAGCGAGAACGATCGCTTGAATTTAGAGGGTCGATCGGCGAGGACGTTACACTCTAAAATTGCACCCGAAAAAACGATCCGATTGCCCATCGCTCGATGTCATCGAACGAACGATCTCCTTGCCAGTACGAGAATTTCAGGATACACCAAAGATTTTCAAACATCGGTTCGGAGCGAACTGAAATTGATTTGTGAGTTGATACGATAATTTTTCATTGATTCCCGGTTTTGTTCCGAAAGCGCCTGAAAGAAAACAACACAACCTTAACGACAACAGCCCGATCTAGGCGTAGTGTAGCAGATGTTTCCAGAGCGCGATCGGACTCGAGCGACTTAAATTGGGGTTTTTGGCACGGCGAATCTGGGCGATCGCGGGTTCGTTAAACCGGAGGGTTTTGCTAGTATTTGCCCTAGAGCGCGATCGATGAGGGAATCCCATGACACTCTCTCAACGGTTTGCCGATCTCCTACCCAATGATGAATGAATCACCATAACGGACAATCTATTTTCGAACGACTCCAGTTTGCCCTGGTTCACGAGTGGCTTACACCCCTAGCCACCGGCGGATCGGAATTAGTCGTCAAGGAGATTCTCGGGCATATCGACGCCCAACTCTACGCTCTGATTGACTTTGAATCGAGCAACCCTGACAGCTATCTTTACCAACGCTCGATCGGAACGACTTTTCTGCAACGCTTCCCCCTGGCGCGTCGGGGAGTGCAGAAATATCTTCCCCTACTGCCGCTGGCCATCGAACAGCTCGATTTACGGGATTACGATGTGATTCTGTCTTCTTCCCACGCCGTTGCCAAAGGCGTTCTCGCCAGTCCTCACCAAGTCCATATCTGCTATTGCCATACCCCTATGCGCTATGCGTGGGATCTGACCTTCGATTACCTGCGAGGTTCGAGTGCCGGTCGGGGTTTGCCGGGACTACTCACTCGATACCTACTCCATACTTTGCGCGAGTGGGACGTAGCCTCTGCCAATCGCGTCGATTACTTTATCGCCAACTCCCACCATACTGCCCGCCGGATTTGGCGCTGCTATCGGCGCAAGGCTGAGGTGATTTATCCCCCCGTGCAAATCGATCGATTTCCATTTCAAGAAAAAAAAGAGGATTTTTACCTGGTGGTGTCCCGGCTGGTGAGTTACAAACAAGTAGGGAAGATCGTGGGAGCTTTCAATCGGTTAGGCAAAAACCTCGTCGCGATCGGAACGGGCCCGGAGTTGGAACAAATTCGCGCCCTCGCCCGACCTAATATTCAGGTACTCGGTCCCCAGAGCGATCGCGTCGTCGAAGAGTATATGTCCCGCGCCAAGGCTTTTGTCTATGCGGCTTGCGAGGATTTTGGCATGGCACTGGTGGAGGCGCAGGCTTGCGGAACCCCCGCGATCGCCTACGGGGTAGGAGGCGCGCGAGAAACGGTACGAGATCTTCGAGAGCATCCCGAAACCGGTACGGGGTTGCTGTTTTCGGCTCAGACAGAAGCGGCGATCGTCGAAGCTGTCAAAAACTTTGAGGAGTCTTGCCATCGGTTGAATCCAGAGGCGATCCGATCGCAAGCGGCTCGATTTGCGCCTACAATTTTTGAGAAGCGCTATCTTGCTTTTGTAGAGCGCTGCTGTCAGGAATTTTGGTCTGGAACGCCGGACCGAAACGATCGTCTCAACGTCTGACCTCCGAGCGTTCCGATCCCGAAATCGATGCTCGAAGACTTGACGATCCAGACAGAGTGTGGTGTGAACGGAAGGAATATGATGACTGCCAATAGCCATTTCATCTCCGGCAAGGGTATTTTCGTACTTTTAAAGCGATGCCTTGCCCTACTGCTCTTCAAAATCGGACATTGGGGTTTGATTTTGGGGAGAATGGATACCAAGGTTTCTAAACGAATCTTTGATATTCTATTTTCGCTGTTTGTTTTAGTCTTTTTTTCTCCGGTTTATCTAGGGCTGGCTCTACTCATTTTCTTGAGTTCTCCCGGACCGATTTTTTATATTCAAGAGCGCGTGGGAGAAAACCACCAGACCTTCAACTGTATTAAATTTAGAACCATGGTTCATAATGCGGATGAAGTGCTTGGAGAAATACTAGCAAGTTGTCCTCAAGTTCGCTCTGAATTTGAAGAGAGTTTTAAACTCAAACACGATCCGAGAATTACTTGGATCGGACAGTTTCTGCGCATTACCAGCCTCGATGAGTTTCCTCAATTTTGGAATGTTTTGAAAGGGGATATGAGTGTTGTTGGTCCTCGACCTCTCGTGGTTGAAGAATTACCGAAGTACAGTGATTCGATCGATAAAGTGCTCACCATTCGCCCAGGGATTACAGGTTTATGGCAAGTTTCGGGTCGAAATGATATTCCTTACCCTAAAAGAGTCAAAATAGATGTCTATTATGTGAATTCAAGAAATTTATGGATGGATTTGTGGATTGTCATTAAAACCATTGGAGTGGTCATATTTCCCAAAAACAATGGTGCGTACTAAATGATGACGTAGATAACTTCATTTTTTCAATCGTTTAATGAAAAGCTTGATATTCGCACTCAAGCTTTTCAAATTAATATTCTACTCATTTAATTAAACTTTAGCATCTGTGTCTCAAGTCACTGATCGGCGCTCGTTTGCAATCCTGAAGGTTGGAAAAAAAATACTTGGATAGTTGTGCGATGTATGACTTTTTCCAAGATGTTAAATTTCCGTAGTTCGAGAAATTTGTTAACATCAGTTCGGGATAAAGCAGTTTCCGGTTAACGTGGGGAATAGGGAACGGGGAATGGGGAATGGAGTTTTACCCTCACCCGAAGAAGAAATTGACCCTAGTGTGGTGTGCTAGATTCGAGTCCGTCCCAACACGATCTCGAACCCCCAGACCGCTCGAACTTCTCCGGGGGTCGCTATTTCCTGCTGTGTCTTAACCCGAATTCACGTTAAATTAGATGTTCTAGGGCATGTCATCTATTCAATCTAGAACCCTTTCTACATCGGGATTTGAGAGCAAGCAAGCAAAAATATATAAAACAGCCATAATCTATGCCAGTTCCAGGATGTAAGTAGGTCGGTTCTGAAAAGCTTAGTTGTGTTACAGCAACACAACTCCTGTTTTGACCAAGGAGAGGAGTTGTATTTATTTACATTTAGTTACATTTTTAGTAACACCTATCTACTTACAGCCATTGGTGAAAGGTTAAGGAAATTACTCGTTTGTCAAGCGCCACATTTAGTGTTGTTACTCTAAATGTTATCTAGATCTAGACGCTCTCGGATGATAGACCAACACTTGGGATTCACACCTAAAACCCAAAACTATTCCCTATTCCCCATTCCCCATTCCCCATTCCCCATTCCCCTTGACAAGTGACATACAAGCTTAACCTGTCACCAATGACTTACAGCTAATTGATGAAAAATTTTAGCTATTCGGAAATCCAAAGACAATAAAGTTTTTACAAATTTTATCTGTAAATTCTCGTGAAAATACTGAAAATAGATGTTCCGTTTCAGAACTTCAACCGAGAAATCAGTCTAAATACGATCGAAATACAACTCAGCCTAAGGAGATCGATCGTCTCTACGTATCTACTCGGACGTGTCTACCCGGAAGGCAACTCCAAAAAATCTATGTCAACCTAGACTGAGGGGCAATTGCGATCGCCCCCGCCTGCTCAGTCAGAAAGGAAGACAAAGTATGACCCAACCTAAGCGTGCCCTCATCACTGGTGTCACAGGTCAAGATGGCTCTTACCTCGCCGAGTTGTTACTCGAAAAAGGTTACGAAGTCCATGGAATTATTCGTCGAACTTCTACATTCAATACCGATCGCATCGATCATATTTACATCGATCCCCACAACCCCCAAGCTCGGTTGTTCTTACACTACGGCGATTTGACCGACGGAACGACCCTGCGTCGAATCTTAGAAGAAGTTCAGCCCGTCGAAATCTACAACCTCGGGGCTCAATCCCACGTTCGAGTCAGTTTTGACTCCCCCGAATATACCGTCGATACCGTCGCAATGGGTGCGCTGCGACTGTTAGAAGCGATTCGAGAATATCAGCAACGTACGGGAATTGAAGTTCGCTTCTATCAAGCCGGTTCCTCTGAGATGTACGGTAAAGTCCTAGAAGTGCCTCAGAAGGAAACCACCCCTTTCTACCCCCGCAGTCCCTACTCTTGCGCTAAAGTTTACGCCCACTGGCAAACCATCAATTATCGCGAATCCTACGATCTGTTTGCCTGCAATGGGATTCTCTTCAACCATGAAAGTCCCCGGCGCGGCGAAACCTTTGTCACCCGCAAAATTACTCGGGCCGTGGCGCGAATCGTTGCGGGCAAGCAAAAAGACTTGTACCTGGGTAACCTCGATTCCAAGCGGGACTGGGGTTATGCCAAAGACTACGTCAAAGCGATGTGGCTGATGCTCCAGCAAGACAAGCCAGACGATTACGTCATTGCCACCAACGAAACCCACGAAATCCGGGAGTTTCTCGATATTGCTTTTAGCTACGTCAACTTGAACTGGCAAGATTACGTGAAGTTCGACGAGCGTTACCTGCGTCCGGCTGAAGTAGATTTGCTCATCGGCGATCCCGCGAAAGCCAAGAAACAGCTCGGCTGGGAACCCAGCGTCACCTTCGAGGAGTTGGTGAAGTTGATGGTGGATGCCGACCTGTCTGCTTTGGGAATCGTTCCTTCTAACGGCAAAACCGTCGAAGATCGAGCTTTTATCCGTTTAGAGGCGCTCAGCACGGTTGATTGAGGCATCGACACGAGCTATAACAAGCGAAGACATGGTAGGTGGAAGATCGAAAATCTGACACCTTACCATTCAGGGTTCGATCTATCCCAATCGAAATACGATATTGAGTGTAGGAGCAGAATGTAATGACAGGTTTAGACCTCCAAGACAAGCGGATCTTAGTCACGGGTGGTGCTGGGTTTCTCGGTCGTCAAGTGATTGCCCAGCTCGAACAAGCCGGTGCGAATCCTGATAAAATTACCGTTCCTCGATCGAGCGAGTACGATCTGTGCGTGATGGAAAACTGCCAGCGCGCAGCGGCACATCAAGACATCATCATTCACCTTGCCGCCCATGTGGGAGGTATTGGTTTGAATCGGGAAAAACCCGCCGAACTGTTTTACGACAACCTGATGATGGGCGCTCAACTGATTCACGCGGCCTATCAAGCGGGTGTAGAAAAGTTTGTTTGCGTGGGAACCATTTGCGCCTATCCCAAATTTACCCCCGTCCCCTTTAAAGAGGACGATATTTGGAACGGATACCCCGAAGAAACCAACGCACCGTACGGGGTCGCTAAAAAAGCTCTGTTGGTTCAACTTCAAGCCTACCGCCAGCAGTACGGATTTAACGGGGTTTACTTGTTACCGGTGAATTTGTACGGACCCGAAGATAATTTCAACCCCAACAGTTCTCACGTCATTCCGGCTCTGATTGATAAAGTCCACCACGCCCAAAAACAAGGACAGAAGAAACTTCAAGTTTGGGGCGATGGTTCTCCTACTCGCGAATTCCTCTACTCCACCGATGCCGCTCGTGGAATTGTAATGGCGACCCAGCTTTACGATGAATCGGAACCGGTGAACTTGGGAACCAATTACGAAATCTCCATTCGCGATTTAGTCGAACTCATTTGCGAGTTGATGGAATTTGACGGCGAAATTATCTGGGAAACAGACAAACCCAACGGTCAACCCCGTCGCTGTTTGGATACGGAACGGGCGAAAAAAGCATTTGGCTTTACTGCCGAGATGGAGTTCAAGCAGGGATTGAAAAATACGATCGATTGGTATCGCCAGCAAGGCTAAGTAATCGCTGTCGATCGACTCTCAATAGAATTCAGGGTGTGAACGTGATCAAAACCATTATCGAGTAGGGCATTTTTGCTCTACTCGATTTGTGCGTTTGGGATTAAGCGACCGGACAAAATCTCTGAATTTCTTGCCAAATCCGCGCCATGGCATCTCCCAAACCGTGGTTGCTTTCAAGTTCGATTAATTTCACCCAAGGGCGAGTGCGGGCGTAATCGCGACTGACTTGAATCGGAATCACTTCATCGGCGATGCCGTGGAGAATTAACGTTTCGATCGGGCGCTGGAGTTGAGCTTCCGAATATTGCTGGCAATCGAGAACGAACTCATAGTGCAGGGGTAATACCTTCTGTTCGCCAAAATGATACACCGATAACGTTCCCGAGGATTTCCACCGTTCGAGGACCGAGGCTTCCAAGGTGGGCAACCAACAGTCTATAAATTGAAAGGCAGGCGCGAGTAAAATCAGACGATCGACCTGGGGATTATTCTGACCTACCCATGCAGCAGTCAACCCCCCAAAACTCGACCCGATAATCGTTGTCGATCGATCGGATAAAACGCGCGTCACCTGCTGTAATTGTCGGGTGAGCGTGAGATGGGGAAAATCACCATCGTTGAGATCCAACACCTGTAAATTGAGTTGTCCCTCCCGAAAGCGATCGCCCAAAAACTGAGCTTTGGTCGATTTCGGTCCCGAGGCAAATCCGTGTAAGTAAAAGTAGTCGTGCATGGTTCACAAGTAATCAGCGATCGGTAATCAGTAATAAGTTTGACCTGTGCTGAAAATCAGAGGATTCAACAAATGAATGGGGTCTGAATTTTTTCTTCATTCATGAAGAGGCAGACGTTCCTTTTGATTCGGGCTTAACTTATACAACCGATCGCCGATCGCCGATCGCTGATTACTTCAGTCCGAAGACCTTTGGTGAAGATGCTCGAATAACTCGTGTATGGGGAACTGGGGAGACTAGACGCGAGTAAGATCTTGCGACCTTATACTGATTGCTGTCTCCACCACTCGAACCCCATCACCGGTTGATGCGATTTACGCGAACGTTCTCCAAAGCCGTCGGCGTTGTCGGGCGATATCTTATCCTAGACGCGACCGAACACCTCAGCTGCTGCTGCCACACCCGCACCGGGGGTAAACCCTTCGCATTCCAACTCCTGCAGAGTCGCTTCGAGGGCGGCGATCGCGCACAAAATATCTCGATCGCACACAAAGCCTAAGTGACCGATGCGAAAGATTTTTCCTTTCAAGCTATCTTGTCCCCCTGCTAGGGCAATATCGAATTGCTTGCGCATGACAGATCGCACTTTTTCGGCTTCCACTTGCAAGGGGGCCACGGCCGTCACCGCAGGGCTGGCGCACTCATCAGGTCCCAATAAGGGCAAATCCAACGCTTTAACCGCTGCTCGCGTGGCTTCCATCATCCGTTTGTGTCGGGCGAAGATATTTTCTAGCCCTTCCCCTTTCATCATCTCCAGGGTGGCCCGCAGGGCAAAAAATAGGTTCACCGGAGGGGTAAAGGGATTGCTATTTTTGGCGGCAGTTTTGCTGTACTTACCCAAATCGAGATAGTAGCGGGGCAACGTCGCAGTTTTATAGGCTTCCCAAGCTTTCGGACTCACAGCCACAAATCCCAGACCTGGCGGAATCATATATCCTTTCTGGGAACCCGATGCCACCACATCCAAACCCCACTCGTCAATGGGAACGCTGCAGGCCCCCAAACTGGTAACCGCATCGACAATTATCAACGCTTCCCCGTGGGCTTTAACGTAGCCGTTGATCGTCTCGAGGTCGTTGAGTACCCCGGTCGAAGTTTCGCTGTGGGTGAGGATAACCGCTTTGATTTGTTTTTCGGTATCCGCTTCAAGTTGGGCGCGAAATGCTTCGGGATCGAGGGGATGTCCCCATTCGGCCGTAATGGTTTCAACGTTCAATCCGTACGCGCGAGCCACTTCGACCCAGCGTTCGCCGAACTTCCCATTCGCGCCGGCGAGGACCCGATCGCCCGGACTGAGGAAATTGATAATTCCCGCTTCCATCGCGCCGGTACCGCTGGCGGTCAAAATCAACACGTCATTTTGAGTCTGGTGCAGCCACTTCAGCCCTTCGGTGACCTGGGCCATAATTTTAGTAAACCCATCGCTGCGGTGACCGATGGGATGCTTGGACAGTTCGAGCAGGGCTTGCTCCGGCACCGGAGTCGGTCCGGGAATCATCAGCATTTGTTTGTCTTCCATGGATTCGTCCTCATTCGTCAGAGTATGGGAAAATAACGCACGGGCAATACGTGGATCTACTTTACCCATGCCGATCTTCGAGTTTCCCAATCTTAATAGGCTCTTAATAGGTCATCGCGCCCAGAATCGTCGCTCGGAATCCTTTAACTGGGAGGTTGGGGATCGCGAACCATCACATTTGAGGTCGATTCCGGTTCCAGGGGTCGGTGGGTAGACCAACGGGACTCTACGGGAATATTAGCGTACCGACAGCTTTCTTCCAATCGCTTTTGCTGGGCAAATGCTTTGCGAAGGGTGGCAATGAGCTGATTGGTTTGCTCTCTTTGAGCGGAATGGGGGCCTAGGGCAAACAGGGTCTGACGTTCGAGTAATTGGAGTAAGAGTTCGTAGTGAACGTGAGATGGCAGGGGTATCGGGTTCATCGGTACTGAGTGACCTCCAGCAAATATCAAAGCGTACTATCATCAAGTCGAATCGCAAAACCTCGATCGGATTCGGCGAACCCATTGACTTCCCATCACTTTCCCCGGTTGAGGAAGGCACAATTGGTAGACTCCAAAGGATCGATCCAGTTGAAGCACGGGTTTATTGACACTCCCCCACGTGAAAGATGGGGGATTCTTGGTTCATCAATCCGGACTTACACAGAAATCATCTGGCGAGATCGAGCAGAGCCCTAGATTTTCCCAAGCGTTTCGAGATTGCTCTCTCAGTTTCCAAGTGTCCCTCGGTACTGTATGTATCGTTGAGTTTGAGATAACGATATCTTAATCATTTTAATACTTTGCCCCTAGGCGTGCCCAACACTAGACTGGCAAACCCTTGACTATTTGTCATTTTTAGGGGTGAAACTGAAGGGGTTAGAAACGGTGTTCCCGGGTGCAATTGGCAAATAAAGTGGTAATTGCTGCGGCGGGATCGGGTTGTTTGACAAGGGATTCGCCAATCAACACGGCATTGGCACCGGCAGTTTTGACGCGCTCCAAGTCTTCGGGCACGTGTAATCCGGACTCGCTCACCAGGAGTATGTCCCGCTCTTCTAAAATGGTGCGATGCTCTTGCAAAATATTACAAGTTGTTGCTAAATCGACGGAAAAATCTTCAAGATTGCGGTTGTTGATACCCACAAGCGTCACGCCATCGAGGGACAGGACCCGATCGAACTCCTCTAGGGTATGCACTTCAATCAGAGCCGCCATCCCCAAGGTTTTGGTGATTTTGATGAAATATTGCAAATCTCGATCGCTCAAAATCGAAGCAATCAGCAATACCGCATCGGCACCGCGAGAGCGAGCTAGATAGATCTGATAGGGGTAGATGATAAATTCTTTACACAGAATCGGGAGTTCGACGCGCTCTCGAACGGCTTGGAGATAGTCGAAGCTGCCTTGAAAAAATTTGCGATCGGTCAAAACGGACAAGCAACTCGCCCCACCTTTTTGATAGGATTCGGCGATCGCCACCGGATCGAAATCCTCTCGAATCACCCCTTTGCTCGGAGAGGCTTTTTTGACTTCCGCAATCAATGCCGGTTGGGTGTTTCCAGACCGCAGTGCTGCGATGAAATCCCGCACTGGGGGAGCAGTCGGCAGGCGACGGGACAAATCTTTGAGTGAAAGGCCCTCCCGCATGCGATCGACTTCCACTTCTTTGTGCCAGACAATTTCTTCGAGAATGTGTTGGGGCTTTTCTTGGGGTAGGGGAACCCGATACTGGCAGGTATCGACGGTAATTGCGGAATTGGACAAATGGCGGCGAATTTGCATAGTCGAGCAATAGATCGAGGGGTTAGGCGGGTTCGCTCCGAAACGAATCCAGCATCGGCACTGCGGGATTCTCGCAGGTACACAGTAGCTTACCATCGAAAATTCACCATCGGCGAGTACCGATGGCTTCAAGAGACGATCGCGTTTGTCAGAGAACGAATTGTTCAGAACGGAGAGAGGGAGATTCGAACTCCCGGAAGCTTTCACTTCATCCGATTTCAAGTCGGACGCAATCGACCACTCTGCCATCTCTCCAGGATGCACTTTTTATCTTAACCCAACTTCTCGATCGGGGGAATTTTTTGGGGGAAGCGTTGGGGGCTTCGGGAGAAATTCATCTCCATCACCCATCCCCCCATCACCGCGTCACCGCGTCCTCCACATCCCTAACCCCCATACAGGATTTCTTCTTCGGCAATTCGACCGCGCGCGTCTACCCACGCCAGGGAAATATGGATAACTCTATCTTCGACCAAAGTGACGAGGGAAAAATTTCGCAAACCGCGATCGCGATCCATTCGAGGAACCCTAGCAGCATTTAAGTAGATCGTGCCTTCTGGGGCGAATTCGATCGCCTGACGCCGTTGCGTTTTAGTATGGCGGAGATTGTGATGCATATGGCCGAAAGTGACCAGGGGAATCGTTTTTCCGAGTTGATGTACCCGAGCAATTGCCGCTTCAAAATCGGGGTCGCCATGGTCGCCGCCAATGGGTTCCCAGTCTTTGCCGCAAATATCTTCAGGTAAGTCTCCCAAACCCGTAGGACCGTTATGACCTAAAAAAACGATTCGGTCGTACGCGGCATCTTTGGCCGCCGAAACCATCCGTTCTACCGACTCTTCCTCATCGGAAATCCCGAACCACTCGCGATAGAAGTCTCGATATTTCTTCCAATTGGAACCGCCCCAACTAAAAGGACGACTGCCGACCACCGTTAGTTGCAGTTTTGGAAAGTCGAGGGCGCGATATCCCACCCGCACGTCTTCGAGTAGGTGGAATTGCTCCTTGAGCCAATCTTCTTCGGGTCGCTGGTAGGGACATCGCTTGCGACCCCAAGGTGTGGCGGTGTACCAGGCATCGTGATTGCCGAAAATGGTGGCTTTAGGAAGAGGGAGGTTGGCGATTGCGCGGACGATGGGAACGGACTCGTTACCAAAGTCGCCGACAAATAAGACTAAATCGACACTGAGGTTTTGAAGGGCGCTTGCGTCGGTTTCGTCCCATTGGTCGTGAACGTCGCCAACCACGGCAATTCGGATGGGTTGCTCGCGAGGATTCTCAGAGCTACTCATGGCTCAACGGTTTTGTATTGTTTTGGATGGTTGCTGTGGGTTTCGCGGACCGGTTTCCCACTTCGAGTCTAACCTTACTCCACACTGGGGGCGCAGTAACGGTTGACATCTCCGGCGAGGCGATCGGCATTTTCGGCGGATTGAGTCACGGAAATCCCCACTTGCCGGACGTTAGAGACGGCTTGTTTGACCTGTTGCTGACCGGTTTGGGTGACATCGGCTTCGTTGGCGAGGGTGAGCGCCTCGCCGAGTTTGCGAAAATCTTGAGACAGTTCGCGATAGACCCGCACGAAGTTGCCTCGATAGTGCCGCAGGTTGGGATCGGTTAGTTCGGCTCCTCCCAGCTTGAGGGTAATGCCTTCGAGTTCGCTAGCCAACTGATGGGTGGAAATTTCATCTTTGGCTTGAAATGCCAGCACTTTGGCGTGTCCCTCGTTGAGGATTTCGTTGAGTCGATTGCATTGGGCCACTTGCTTGGCGGCCAAGATATAACGGGAAATAAAGTACGTGACTCCCGCACTAGCGAGCAGGAAGGCGATCGTCACGCTCAGTTGCGCGAGTTTAAATCGGTTGCGGGGTTTACGAGTCATCCATCATGTTTTCAAAGAATCATCCCGATCGTACAGCAAGACCGCTTACAGCCCATCAAGAAATCGTTACGAATCTTGACCAAGTGCGGGTTCTATGACTCAATATCGATCTCAGCTTTCAAAAAATAAACATTTTGTCAAATAAGATACAGTAATAAAAATAATATGTTATGTTTATAGTGTAACGCTACAGCTTAGATCCCCAAATGAACAAGAATCGCAAACAACTCGTTCAGCAGGCCGCAGCTACTCATCGTGCTGCTTTGAGAAAATCACTAGAGCATCGGCTGGAAATTGCCAGAGCGAGTGGTAATCAAAGATTAATTCGCCTATTAGAGCAAGAAGCAGAATATTTAGGCTAGATGCGCGCGTCAAGGGTAAACATAATACGATCGAGAGGGAGATAACGCCCTCTTTTTTTATGTCCACCGCCATATTAACTAGGATTCTCGCAAACGTAGGCAGGGGGGTTCGGAGGTCGGGGAAGCAGGGGGGAAACCTCAGTACGATCGCACAATTCTCCGGTGTTGTCCGCGTCCGCCCTGGCGGTTGCCATAACGATTTCTCTCCTCCTTACTAACACACCCCCATACCGAGATCGCCAGTTGGGAACGATTTGGGAGACAATGAAACCCGAAGCTAGGGGAGTCAGTCGATGAAACCCTTCACATCTCGGATGCAGGCGGTGCAGTCGCCGATTATACCCATCGTTGGGGAACTCATTCGCCGCCATCCCGGTACGATTTCCCTCGGGCAGGGGGTCGTGTACTATCCACCGCCTCCGGAAGCCATGGAAGGTTTATCGGAGTTCCTGGCAGATCCCAGGCATCATTTATATGGGTCGGTGGTGGGGATTCCCCCGTTGCTCGATGCGATCGCCGCGAAACTCGAATCAGATAACGGCATTCCCCTCGACAATCGCCGCAGCGTCGTTGTCACTGCCGGTAGCAATATGGCATTTACGAACGCGGTATTGGCGATTACCCAACCTGGCGACGAGATTATTCTCCCCACTCCCTACTATTTCAATCACGAAATGGCGATCGCGATCGCCAGTTGCCGTCCGGTACTCGTTCCCACCGACGAGGATTACCAACTGCGTCCGGAAGCCATTTTAGAGGCGATTTCCGACAAAACGCGGGCGGTGGTGACGATTTCCCCCAACAATCCCACTGGGGCGGTGTATTCAGAGGAGGCGTTGCGCCAAGTCAATCGCATTTGCGCCGAACGCGGGATTTATCATATCAGCGACGAAGCTTACGAATACTTTATCTACGACGGCGCGCGCCACGTCTCCCCCGCCTCGTTTGCGGATAGTTTCGATCGCACCATCTCCCTGTTCAGCCTTTCCAAAGCTTACGGATTTGCCAGCTGGCGCATTGGCTATATGGTGCTGCCGAATCATCTGGTAGATGCCGTCAAGAAGATTCAGGATACGATTCTGATTTGCCCGCCAGTCGTCTCGCAGTATGCGGCATTGGGGGCGTTGCAAGTGGGGGCGAGTTACTGCCGAGGACATCTCGAAACCATCGCTTCCATTCGAGAAATTGTTCTCGATGCCTTGAAACCTTTGGAGGGTTTGTGTACGATCGCTCCAGCACGGGGGGCGTTTTACGTTTTTGTGAAGGTGAATGCCCAAATTGAGGCCCTCGAACTCGTCGAATGTTTGATTCGCGACTATCAGGTGGCGGTGATTCCCGGTACGACGTTTGGCATGGAGGATGGGTGCTATCTGCGAGTGGCATACGGGGCGCTGAAGCCGGAAACCGTGGCTGAAGGAATCGATCGATTGGTTCGCGGTTTGAAGGCAATTTTGGACAATGGATAATTGACGAACGGATAATTGACAATGGAATTCAAAATTTTCTTCATCCGTCATCCCCCAATTCCGCCCTGGGGTATTTCCGAATTCTTCCGAACAAGCGTGCAGCAGGATCTCCTATGACCGGTATCTTTGAGGTGATCCAATGGTGTTTGGCGATTTTAGCGGGCTTTTTAGCGCTCCTTAACGCCATTGTTGCCATTTCCGACGGGGCGATCGTGCCGGTAATTTTATTCGCCTTAGCCTGTGCGATCGTTTTACCCCCACTTCAACCGTCGATCGATGAAAAGTTACCCTTTTTACGCCCCAAACCGCTGAAAATTTTTCTATGTGTTTTCTTGATGGCGATCGCCCCCTTCACATTTAGAAACTTTCTGGCGAGTTTGGGGAACGTTCGTTTGTGTGCGGTTCCCGAGTCGGGAGTTTGCACCGAAGATATCCGCATGTTTCCTCGCAATACTTCGACCCTCTATATCAGTACAACTCCTAATTGGATTGCCCAGAAAACGCCGATAAATCTCGAACTGACCTATATACCGGAACCCGGTCAAGTCTCGATCGTCAAAACTCAGACTATCCCTCTCAACGTCGACAATGGAACGACACAGATCGAGTTCCCCGTTGAGAACTTACCCATTGGCGCTTACCGGCTAAATTTAATCTCAGAGAATAACAATTTTTCGGCAAAAGAATTAGAATTTACCGTTTGGGACTCTCCAGAAACCATCGAGACTCTTCAATCTCTCGAATCATCACCGGTTACTCTCAAAGCTCTCAAACTTTGCCACCAACTCGAAGAACTCACCAATCCGATGTTTGAGGCTTGGCAATGTACCGCGAACGAATCGGTTTTTCCGTCGCAAATGAAAGCAGCGATCGCGAATATCGATTTAAAAAATGTTAGTGATAATACCAAAATTACATTTATTTGGCGCTATCTTACCGAGGGAGAAAAACCCGTAGAACTCAAGGAAACAAAAACGATCGAAACTAACGTCAGTTCGATCGTTTTTACCTTAGCCAGTGAAGATGGATTTGCCCCTGGAAACTACGAAATATTGGTGTATCCCGAATCTCAGAACGCGCAGCCGATTTTTAGAGTTTTTTCCGTGGAAGCTTCATAAGTAAGAACGCCATGTGCAACTTAATTCTCCAAAATCCTCTCGCACGGGGGGAAGGGGGAAGGGGAAAAGGGGGATAAGTCTACTCGCTCACCATCCTTTCGAGTGCAAAAAGAGCGCACACCGCGTTAATAGTAATACCATCGTTGATGTTTTCTGCTTAATGAGCTGATGGCTGATGGCTAAGAGCTAAATGCTTACGCTGCAACACCGGAGGCAAAGACCCGATCCCCTACTGCGATGCCAGTCCTACCGCCTCGATCGCCGCTTTGAGGGCGATCGCCACTTGCGTCCAGTGGGTTCCTCCCTGACAAAAAGCAATGTAAGGTTCTCGCAACGGGCCATCTGCCGATAATTCCGAAGTACTCCCATCGATAAACGTTCCCCCCGCCATCACCAACTCACTTTCATATCCCGGCATATTCGCCGGAACCGGATCGAGGTAAGAATCCACCGGGGAATGTTTCTGAATCGCCCGACAGAAAGCAATCAGCTTATCTGCCGATCCAAATTCGATCGCCTGAATCGTATCTCGCCGAGGTTCTGCGGGCAGGGGATTGACGCGATATCCCAATCGATCGAACACAGATGCCGTCAAATAGCTACCCTTAATCGCTTCTCCCACCATTTGTGGGGCGAGGTACAATCCCTGGAACAGCAACCGATTTTGGTGGAATGTCGCACCGCCAGAACTGCCGATGCCGGGGGCTGTGAGGCGACAGGCTGCCGCTTCCACCAGGTCGGCTTTTCCGGCAATATACCCCCCGGCAGTAACGATCGTCCCACCGGGATTTTTAATTAACGATCCGGCCATCAAATCCGCCCCCACCGCCGTCGGTTCGCGATCTTCGACGAACTCGCCGTAGCAGTTATCCACAAAGCAAATCGTGTTGGGGTTTTGGGCTTTGACGGACTTGACAATTTTTTCGATATCGTCAATGGAGAGACTCGATCGCCAGGAGTAACCGCACGATCGCTGAATGAAGACCAAGCGCGTTTCCTCCCGAACCGCCGATGCTAGCCCATCCCAGTCAATTTTGCCGTCTGCGAGGGGCAACTGACGGTAGTCGATCCCAAATTCTAATAGAGATCCCTGACCTCGACCCCGCAAACCAATTACTTCTTCTAATGTGTCGTAGGGCGCGCCCGCGACGGCGAGCATTTCGTCTCCCGGTCGCAACACCCCGTACAAGGCACAGGCGATCGCATGGGTTCCCGAAACCAACTGCACTCGAACGATTGCCGCTTCTGCCTCCAGCGCCTGGGCAAAGACGCGATCGAGGGTTTGGCGACCTAAATCGTCGTGACCGTAGCCCGAGACGCTTGAAAAGTGCCCGACTCCGACTCGATGTTGGCGAAAAGCACCCAGCACGCGCTCGAGTCTGCGTTCGATGGTATTATCGATCTCCCAAAATATTGGTCTGAGTGCTTTTTGGGCATCTTGAAGGTAGTTACGAGCATCCATTTATCGTTCGATATCGTTGAATAATGACCAGACCTGCTAACAGGTATTGGAGTGAAAGTCAAGAATTTTTAGGGTCGATCGAAACACCGTACGGTCTCTATCAAATCATACTTGCCGTGCCTAGAAACCCATATTCTGCTAGAATTCAACAGGTTGACACAAAATTAAATACAATTCAAGGTCATTGCATGACGATTGCAACTTCTCAAAAGCTACCACTCAATTGGTATGCGATTATATGGATTGGTGGTCTGCACATACTTGCTTGTCTAGCATTTTTCCCGAGTAACTTTAGTTGGTCCGCAGTTGGTGTAGCCTTGTTGTTGCACTGGATTACGGGCGGAGTGGGAATCACCCTCGGCTGGCATCGTCTTGTCAGTCATCGCAGTTTTCAAGTGCCGAAATGGCTCGAATACTTCTTGGTTTTATGCGGTACTCTAAGCTGTCAAGCTGGGCCCCTCGATTGGATCGGGATGCACCGGATCCATCACCTTCATTCCGATAAAGACTTCGATCCCCATAACTCTAATAAAGGGTTTTGGTGGAGTCACGTTGTTTGGATGTTATACGATATTCCTGCTAATTCTGAAGTTCATAAGTTTACTAAAGATATTGCGGACGATCCGTTCTATCAATTTTGCCAAAAATACTTTATTCCCATTCAGTTTGCATTAGGTTTTCTGCTTTATTTATTAGGTGGATTTCCATTCGTAATTTGGGGTATCTTCGTTCGCATGGTCGTGGTTTTTCACTGCACCTGGTTGGTGAATAGCGCCACTCACAAGTTTGGCTATCGGAGTTACAATTCCGAAGATCAGTCCCGCAACTGCTGGTGGGTCGCACTGATGACCTATGGTGAAGGCTGGCACAACAACCATCATACTTTCCAGTACTCCGCCCGTCACGGATTGCACTGGTGGGAAATCGATATCACTTGGATGACGATTCGATTGTTCCAAATTCTCGGATTGGCGACGAACGTAAAGCTGCCGACGGAAGAGCGCCGTCAGGCTCTATCTACCAATTGAGCGATGCAGCGATTTCGAGCGCGTTCGACTTTGTTAGCTTCTGGGAACCTATGCATCTGCTTTGCGGTTAACTTCCTCAGCTTGCCTGCATTCAAACTCTTCCTGGCGAAAATCCCCAGTTGGGAGTAACTGAGTTAGAACGCGATCGCCTTCCATATCTTCAATCCCTTCAGTCTTCCTTTCTTTGAGTGTTGTCGGTCGGTTGGGGGGAATTTTTCATGCAAGCTCGAATCGCAAAATTTGCGGAGTACTTTGTGGCAATTACAGGCGTTCGTGACCTTGAATGATATGCTTGACGGTCATGAGCGATTCGAGACCGATAAACCCTCGCTGATGCCCTTTTCGCGCGGACATCCCCAGTAAAACGCTATGGCCCTGTTTGGGGTTGCGGATAAATCGGGGAGAAGCATTAACGTAAGTCGAAGCGCTATTCACCCCTAAGGTAAACTGGCAGCTTTCTGGATAAGATTCGGTCACCGCACAATCAGCATGACCGCTACTGTCGCGATCGACGATGGCGATCGCCATCTCTAAGGATTCAACCCGTTTCAAAGCCACGGTTCGGGTTAAATAGGCACTCGTCCATTCCGAAGTCTGCACAAGTTTGAGGTCTCGAAATTCTGCGACCAATGCTTCGTCGCCGCGAACTTCAAACCCTCGTTCTCGCAGCGCGTTCAAAAGCATTGCCACTGAGGACGAGTTGAGTTCGCGATGAATCAACACCTTCTCGATCGCATTCACCGGATCGGGTTGACTTTGGTGGCTGTCGATGACGATATCTCGCACCCGCTCCCAATCTCCAGAGGGCGACCAATACAAGTAACAATTTCCCATTGCAGAGGGCAAAACCGGGACGGTGGCTTGTTGGAGCGTCGATTGAATCAAACTCGAACGACCGTAGGGAATGGCCAAACTCAGATATCGATCTTGGCACACCAACTCTCGAATGGAGTCGCCCCGTTCGGACGGCAAGTGTTGTAGGCAGTCCGGGGGGAAATTCGCCTCCTCTAGAGCCGATTGCAAGACTTGGGCAATGGCGAAATTGGAATGACTGGCCTCGCTACTCCCCTTCAGAATCAGACTGTTCCCTGTTTTCAAACACATCCCGGCCGCGATCGCCCCGAGTTCGGGAAAGGCTTCGTAAATCAGGGCAATGGTTCCCAGGGGAATGAGTTGGCAGTGGGTTTGAGCTGAATCGACTTGATAGGCTGCATTCATCACCCGGCGAATGGGATCGGTCAGCTGAGCCAAGCGCCGGAGAATTTGCACCGTCGTCTGCAATCGTTCGGGGGTAAGTTTAAGCCAATCGAGAACCAAATTCGGTACGGCCATATCCCGGCTGGCTTCCAAGTCCAAAGTATTGGCTTCGAGAATATTTTCCTGCTGGTTTTCGATCTCCGAGGCGATCGCGTCAATTGCCCGATCTCTGCAGCTACTGTCGGTTCGAGCCACCAGCAACGACGATTGGTAGGCGCGCTGCGCCACCTGCGCGGGAGTTGGGGCAGTATCTAGAGAATCGAGCGTCATAGAATTACCGTCTGTAGGCTAACCAGACTAACAATGCCGGAATCGGAACGATCGCGAACACCAGCACGATCCAGAGAATAGCAGGGAAATGTCGGACGAAGAAGAGCAGAACCAGAGGAATCACAACAATCAGCATCGACAGGGGTAAGAAGGTCTCCCTTAAGGTCGTGTCGGTTCGATGCCACTGTCGACCCGTCCAGTGCCAAGTTTTTTTATAAGGGGGGTGGGTTGAGAGTTCTTCCAAAATGCAACCGCTACGATCGACGACAAAGATTTGTTGGCATCGATCGCAACCTAATGCATCAGTCAGCGCAATGGGCTTGAGGCAACCCCGACGACTGCAAACACAGGGATACTCAGCGTTGAGATCGATTTTTTCAGCTTTGTGAGGATACACCAGTGATAAAAACGCAAGACGCAGGAATATTATTACTCATACTAATTGACTCAGCTTCAAACGGAGAGGGGTCGATCGGGTCTGGGTCAATTTTGTAGGAAAGGGGAGATGGGAGACAAGGGAGACCAGGAGGAGGAGGTAATCTTCAACCTTTGACTCTACCAGTTCCCCTAGCTCCCTGAGCGCCCCCCAGCTCCCCGATGGTATACTTACAGCAAAACGCCGATCGCTCCCGTTTGGAGGAGAACATCACCATTGTTGAGGAGAAACGTATATCGATGAAGCCCGTCAGTTCTCAAAACCGATCGATGATTCGATTTCTTCGCCCGATCGCGATCCTATTGGCTTCGACGTTCCCCGCAGTCGTTGCCGCCCATTCCCTCTCCTTTTCAGGAACTTCCCAAACTCGAGAAACCCTTGCCCAAAATGCCAATAGCTTGTGTCGCCAAGTGTTTCGCGAGCGTCTCGATGGTTTGGTTATTTACGATCGACCTAGTTCCTACTCCAATGCCATCGGCGGATTGGCGGTTAACCAACAAGTGACTCTCGCTCCCAATTTTGTCAATATCGTTGGGGATGACGGGCAAAATTGGATCGAAATTGTCGCACCCGTACGCGGATATATTTCCAACGGCTTTTCTGGAGGTCCGAGCAACCTCGTCTATTGCTCCGTTCCGGCTCCGACGGAGGAAACGCCCGTGCAACAAGAATTTACGGGATTGCCGGGTCAACGGCGAGACAGCATCATTATCGAAGAGAATGTCATTCCCGGCGAACAACCCGGTACGGTCGTCGTCGAGCAGGTGCTGGCGGAGGATTTTTGCCGTCAGGTGATTCAGTCAGAAGGTTTGGCCATTCGCCAATCCCCCAGCCCGTTTTCCGATCGGGTCGGAGGTGTGAGTACGAACGAGGAGGTTCAGCTCGAAAGCCTGGTGAAAATTCGCGGTCCTGAAGGTCGGGTGTGGGTTCCAATTTTGTATCCCGCCCCTGGGTTTATCTCCCACGGCTACGGCTCTGACCCGGGGAATTTGGCCTACTGCACGCGCTAACGTTTTTTGGAAATTCAGACCGCTCGAGTTGCACCTGTGGAAGGAAGATCGGGTGGTTTTCTGGGTGGAAAATGAATGTGGATGGATTGCGATCGTTTTCCTGTGAACATCTTAAGGCGATCGCTCGCGGGTAGACCGGCGAGCGATTTCAAGCTAAGATAAGAGGCTGCAAGTTATTCAAAACCGATCGTGAACGCACTCGAAACGATCCGCTCGATCGAAGCGGAATATCTCAAGTCGGACATTCCGACGATCTATGTCGGCGATACCGTTAAAGTGGGAGTCATCATCCAAGAGGGTGGTAAAGAGCGCACCCAGCCTTACGAAGGAACGGTGATTGCCATGCGCAACGGTGGCATCGGTGAAACCATCACCGTCCGCCGAATTTTCCAAGGAGTGGGAGTCGAACGGGTGTTTTTGCTCCATTCTCCCCGAATTGCTTATATTAAAGTGTTGAGACGGGGTAAAGCGCGTCGAGCCAAACTTTACTACCTGCGAGATCGGGTGGGTAAGGCAACCCGCCTGAAACAGCGTTTCGATCGCCCGCTCTAATCGACGGCGGCTATTGTTGCCACTCGGGGAAAGAGAGCGACCGACTCTCCCTCTCTTTCCAAAATCGCACCGATCGAGTTTGGGTCGAGTCACAGGAGAAAGAAAAATTTCGATCGCCTTACGTCCGACCCTTGTGGTAAACTATTTAAGAAGTTGGTTCAACACGAACGCAAAACAGTCCGATCGTGCGCTCTTAGTTCAGTTGGTAGAACGCGGGTCTCCAAAACCCGATGTCGGGGGTTCGAGTCCTCCAGGGCGCGTTGAACCTTTCTCTTAAACAACCGCTAAAACTCTAGGGAAATTGCAACACTCGCTCGATATCTGAGTTGTGCTTCTCATCCAGAAAGAATAGGTAAAGAGAAAGCAATCTTGAAAACTACTAGGACTGCTTAAGTGATTTACCTAGCGCTCGCTCTAACTGTAAAAGTTTGCTGCCGATCGAAGTCGCGTCGAAGCACCTACAGCACTGCGCTCCTCGAAAGGAATTTGGTGAAGAAGATCGCTCGAGTGTACTGACGGGCTTTCGGGTATAATCATCGAGCGAGTGGGTCGCTCGGCGTTGGGAACTCTTTAAGCGCTGCAAGGGCGCTCGAATCTGGTTCGAGTCTCGAAGCCTTCCAGTCGCCTCGTACTCAGCAATACTGGGAATCCCTCGCTCGACATCATTTACAAGCTTATTATCCCATTAATATTTAGGAGAGGTTAGCGAATCGTGGCAAAAAAGAATGAAGCCGAACTCAAAAGTAGTGGTGACGGTTTCGAGCTGGCAAAATTTTTGCAAGGAACCAAAGAAGAACTCGCCAAAGTCGTCTGGCCTTCCCGCCAACAAGTGATTAGCGAATCCGCTGCGGTCTTGCTGATGGTCAGCTTGCTTGCCTTCATGATTTATTTTATCGACAAGCTCTTTAATTGGGCTTCGACCCAGGTATTCGGTTAAGGTTTTTATTAAAATCGATTGCTCCCAATGTCTTCGTTAGAACATTCAGACGAAATCCGAGAAACCGAAGAAGAAGCTGCTCCCGCCCCGGTGAAACCTCATTGGTACGCAGTGCAAGTGGCCTCCGGTTGTGAAAAGCGAGTCAAAGCGAATTTGGAACAGCGCTCTCACACCTTAGATGTGGCCGATCGAATTTTTCGGATCGAGATTCCCCAAACCCCAGCGGTTAAAATTCGTAAAGATGGTAGCCGCCAACATACTGACGAAAAGGTATTTCCCGGCTACGTCCTCATTCGCATGGCCATGGATGACGATGTGTGGCAGGTGGTAAAAAATACCCCCAACGTCATCAACTTCGTCGGCGCGGAACAAAAGCGCCGCTACGGACGCGGACGCGGTCACGTGAAACCCGTCCCCCTAAGTCCGTCTGAAGTCGAGCGCATCTTCAAACAGACCAGCGAACAAGAACCGACGATTAAAATCGATATGGCCGCTGGCGATAAGATTTTGGTCCTCTCGGGTCCGTTTAAAGACTTTGAGGGAGAGGTGATCGAGGTGAGTCCCGAACGCAGCAAACTCAAGGCGTTGCTGTCAATATTCGGGCGAGATACGCCGGTGGAACTTGAATTCAACCAAGTGGAAAAACAAGGCTAACTCCACCAACCTTTGCCACCCACTCGTACCTAGACACCCCAAAATATTGTATTTGCGTCAAAGAGGTGTTACGATCGAAAACTGGCAAGGAAGCCAAGAAACGCGATCTTCAAACTCGTTGTTGCCAGCATTAGAGTCGAAACGCTCTAGCTTGTCGCGAGGGAAAAGTTTTTTCCATTTGAGTGGGCTGGTCGATCGTCCAAACAACGCGATCGTTCTAGCTCTACTCGGGTCGAGTTTTCCCAGAGACCGGATCGAAAAATTGCATAGGGTCTTCGCAGCAAATTCAGCTCGGTTGAAAAACCCAACTTTAATTTGCTAGCCTCTAACAACCCCTAAAGCATCGAACATCCCACACCCAAAAGCTCATATTCTTCAATCGGCTCGACAACGAGTCGGAAATGGGCGCCAATCCCAAAGATTCCAATGCCTGCGAGCTTACCTGAGAGCCACCCCGCTCTCTATTGGGCGGCGACACAAGGAATCTTAGATTGCGCGCCCCATCCAATAAGAGTCGGGATATTGGCTGGTTGGGTATCGTGTTCAAAGCCGGTCCAACCGATCGAGCGCTAACCCCAACCTGTTAACTCAAGCAAATTCAATAAAAGAACCGGTGCGGAGGGGCATCCCGTATCGTTACTAAAGCTTACCGAGTAACCGAAGCATTAGCTGGTGTTGGTAAGAAGTCTGCGCTCTCAAGCGCTTGGGAGCGTCAGGAGTATGTCACAATATTACCGAATCGATGGCAAAGAAAGTAGATGGCCAAAAAAGTAGTTGCCTTAATTAAGTTAGCCATTCCGGCTGGAAAGGCTAACCCCGCGCCACCCATCGGTCCTGCCTTGGGTCAGCATGGCGTGAACATCATGATGTTCTGTAAGGAATATAACGCCAAAACCGCCGACCAAGCAGGAACGATCGTCCCGGTGGAAATCTCGGTCTACGAAGACCGCAGTTTCACCTTTATCCTGAAAACCCCCCCGGCTTCAGTTCTGATCAAGAAAGCCGCCGGGATCGAAAAAGGGTCTGGAGAACCCAACCGGACGACAGTGGGAACCATTACCCGAGAGCAGTTGAAAGAAATTGCTCAAACCAAAATGCCCGACCTCAATGCCAACGACATTGACGCGGCAATGAATATTATCGAAGGAACCGCCCGCAATATGGGTGTCAAGGTTTCCGACTAAGCCTGCGACTCGATCGCACTGACCCATTTGATGGGGGAGAAGTTCTACCTTCGCTAGCGACCCCGAACATACGATATGCCCAAAAAAATCTCGCGCCGCCTACAAGAATTACGCAAAAAAGTCGAGGAGCGTCCCTACGAACCCGAAGCGGCCCTCGCTTTACTCAAAGAAACCGCCACGGCTAAATTTCCCGAAGCGGCCGAAGCTCATATCCGGTTGGGAATCGATCCCAAATATACCGATCAGCAACTGCGCACCACCGTCGCCCTACCTAAAGGAACCGGTCAAACCGTTCGAGTGGCGGTGATCGCTCGAGGGGAAAAAGTCACAGAAGCCTCCGAAGCCGGTGCCGAAGTGGTGGGTTCGGAAGAATTAATTGCCGACATCCAAAAAGGGCAGATGGATTTCGACCTGCTCATCGCCACCCCGGACATGATGCCCCAGGTCGCAAAACTCGGTCGTTTGCTCGGTCCGAAAGGTTTGATGCCCTCACCCAAGGGGGGAACGGTGACCTTCGATCTGGCTCAAGCGATTAATGAATTTAAAGCTGGTAAACTGGAATTCCGCGCCGACCGAACTGGAATCGTTCACGTGATGTTTGGCAAGGCTGAATTCCCCGTAGATGACCTGCTCGCCAACCTCAAAGCGCTACAAGAGTGTATCGATCGCAATCGTCCCTCTGGGGCCAAAGGTCGCTACTGGCGCAGTCTGTACGTTTCGTCTACGATGGGTCCGTCGATCGAGGTTGACATTGCCACCCTGCGGGATCTGAAAGTCAGCGAAGCCGCCTAAACGAAATATTTCGATCGCTCGTTTGAGGAGAGAACACTAAAGACGCTCAATTCCATTCACAACTCAATCCGCAAAACCAAAGACAGCAGGAGCAAATGGCTTAATTGCCTGCCGAGGTAATGCCCCGTATTTCTATTTCCATCGTTGTAGATTCCCAACGAGTTAAGAAATACAGCGCGACCCCGGCTAACCACCGGGTTTTTTGGTGAGATGGGATAAATTTCGGATCGATTTCGCGTCTGGGGGGAGGGTAGGGAAGATGCGGTAACGTTCCCGGAAAATTTGCCGAAAAATCGGGAATTACACAAGAAACGGGTTTCGATTTCGATCGACACTCGTCCCAGAAAAAAGTCCAAATTTGTATTTTTTAAGGAGGTGAAATCCGTTTGGGTAGAACCCTAGAAAATAAAAAGGAAATTGTTGCCTCGCTCAAACAAACCCTGAGCGAATCCCAACTGACTTTTGTCATCGACTACAAAGGGTTGTCCGTTGCCGAGATTAGCGACTTGCGCGGTCAACTGCGTGAAAAGGGAGCCGTTTGTACGGTGACCAAAAATACGTTGATGGGGAAAGCCATTGAAGGCGACACCGACTGGGAACCCATGCAGGAATTTCTCAGTGGTAGCTCGGCTTTTATCTTCGTCCAGGACGACCTGGGTGGAGCGATTAAAGCCTACCAAGCCTTCCAAAAAGCCTCGAAGAAAACCGAACTTCGCGGCGGTGTGATGGAAGGGAAAGCTCTCAGCGTCGATGACCTGAAAGCCATTACCGACCTGCCCACCAAGGAAGAGCTTATTGCCCGGATTGCCGGTGCTATCAATTCTATTCCCACCAAACTGGCTGTGGGAACCAAGGCCGTCCCGACGAAACTGGCCGTGGGTATCAAGGAAGTTCCGGCTTCGCTGGTTCGCGCCGTCAAGGCCGTTTCCGAAAAAGAGGATGCGGCTTAATCGCCCGCTTCCGTCTCAATATTCGTCTCAACATTGTTTGTTTGTTCTCAATTCAGGAGTTAAATTATGTCCGCTAAAACCGACGAAATCTTAGAAAGCTTGAAGTCTCTTTCCTTGCTCGAAGCCTCCGAACTCGTCACGCAGATTGAAGAAGCTTTTGGCGTCGATGCCTCTGCTTCCGCTGGCGGTGGCATGATGATGATGGCCCCCGGTATGGCTGCTGGCGGTGCTGCTGCGGCTGCCGAACCCGAAGAAGAGAAAACGGAATTCGACGTGGTGCTCGAAGAGTTCCCCTCCGACAAGAAAATTGCCGTTCTCAAAGTGGTTCGCGCTCTCACCGGTTTGGGTCTCAAAGAAGCCAAAGAAATGGTGGAAGGTGCGCCTAAAGCAATTCAAGAAGGAATTGCTAAAGATAAAGCCGAAGATGCCAAGAAACAGCTCGAAGAAGCTGGCGCTAAGGTGTCTGTGAAGTAAGGGTTTTGCGAATCTAAAACCGTTAAAAATATCCAAGGGGTATCGATACCCCTTGGATATTTTTTATGTTTTGTATCGCGATCTTGCATCGTGCTGCGTCGCACGACACAAATGCATTAGGAATAGATACTCTTGCTGACTATCCCATTCAAGGAGTAGAAATCGCCAGACACTTCACTCCTTTTTCCAAACTTAAGTATGAAGAAATAATAATGAATTTAAATTTTTGAGCTTTAATTTGATATACTAGTGGTTGGTAGTAAAAGTAGATCTATCACTACCGTTCTGAATTGCGTCTAAATGATATTGATAGATCCACCCTTTTTCACCGACCGATAGAACTATTCTTCCGAAAAAGCTTCTGCACGATCGGATCGTTCACTGGTTACTAAGTTATAGGTTACTACAGGACTTTAACAGCCTCGGTCTTTTTTACCAAAACTTAACTTTATTGCTAAATCTCGAGGGAATTTGTCCGAAAAATCCCCACATATAAGTTTTTTTTGAACCGAGCGTATTCGCTCGAGGTTTAGACACCCAGGTTTAGACGCGATTTCTTATCGCCCCACCTATGACGTTTTGCCTCAATCCCAATTGCCCCAAACCGCAAAATCCGGACGGCGGTCAATTTTGTATCCGTTGTGGGTGGCGGTTGCGCCTCGGAGATCGGTACCGAGCGATACAGCCCTTGGGTACCAGTGTGGTGCATCCCACCTTTACTGGCATTGATGAAGAACGGTCTACCCGGTGCGTTATCAAGCAGTTTCGACCTCACCGAGAGCCACGAAACCCCCAAACCGAACTCGACTCCTGGCATCAAGAAGTTACCCAGCTCGAGCGATTGGGTCGCCATCCCCAACTTCCTCAGTTACTCGGTTATTTCGAGCGCGATCGATACCAGTATCTCATCCACGAGTTCGAGATCGGCGAAAATCTGACCCAACAACTGACGCGCAACGGTCTGTTTTCCGAACTTGAAGTGCGTCAAGTGCTCGTTCAGTTACTGCCGGTTCTGGAGGCGCTACACCAAACCGGACTCATCCACCGCAACATCAAACCCGATAATATCATTCGTCGCACGCTCCCATCGGTGAAATTCGAGGAAAGTACGACATTGGTTCTGGTAGGTTTTGGCGCCGCCAAGTATGCTACCAGAACCTCCATCGCCCGGACGGGGACCATCGTCGGCAGTGCCGAATACACCGCACCGGAACAATTACTGGGTAAAGCCACCTGGCAAAGCGATATTTACAGTTTGGGAGTCACCTGCCTGCATTTACTCACCCAGGTTTCCCCCTTCGATTTGTTTGATAATTTTTACGGCAAATGGATGTGGCGCGACTATTTACGACATTCAGTTAGCGATCGTATTGCTCGGATTCTCGATCGATGCGTGGCGATGGCGCTGAGGGAACGCTATCCATCGGCAGAAGCGGTTTTGCACGATTTATATCCACCGTCAGTTGCCGTTGCGATTTCCCTGGCAACGCAGTCTGTGGGAGAGGTGATGGGAAAGGCGGGGCAAAACGCCAAAAGCCCTTTGGGTGGGTTCAAAACATGGAAATGCGATCGCACCTTACACGCGCAAACTGAGGTCACCTCGAGCGTATTCGGGACGGACGGTCAAATTGTCGCTACCGGTAACTGGGGCGGCGAGATTCAGATTTGGCACCTGGAAACGGGAGAACTGCACCAAACCCTGACCGATGACGATCGCGGGGTGTTATCGATCGCCAGCGATCCCCATACGGGGGCGATAGTCAGTGGTGGTGCAGATTGCGGTATCCGGGTCTGGGAACGGATCTCCCCCAGCGAGTTTGCCCCCACCCCCAGTCGCCGGTTTGCGGGTCACGAACATATTGTTACCGCCCTTGCCGTGACTCCCGATGGCAGTACGTTAGTTAGTGGCAGTCGAGATAAAACCGTCAAACTTTGGAACTTTCACATGGGCGAACCGTTACAAACCCTAACGGGTCATTGCCAACCGGTGACAGATCTCGCCATCGACCCAGGGGGAAACTGCGTCGCCACCGCCAGCCTCGATGGCACCGTGAAAATTTGGCATCTGGGAACCGGGGAACTCTTGCGAACCCTTGTGAGCCCTGGGGGGGCGGTATATGCGATCGCCATTACACCGGACGGTCGGACTGCGATCGGCGGTCGTTGGGACGGCACCGTGACGTTGTGGAGCGTGCAAACCGGAAGCGTACGGCAAATCCTCGGCAGCCACAGCCTGCCCGTTGCGGCGATCGCCCTTCATGGAAACACGATCGCCGCAGCCCGTCGCGATGCCACAGTGCAACTTTGGCATGGGTCTGCCGGCAAAAAATCCCTTCGGGACTTGCCCGAACAGACCCTCATCGGTCATGCTAGAGGAGTAAATGCAGTTGCCTTCGATCGTAGCGGTCAAGTGTTCGTCAGTGCCTCGCAAGATGGCACGATAAAGCTTTGGCGCTGCGAGGGGAACGTCTAACCCGACGGTCATCAGTGCAGTCGAGCCTCGAACTGGGGCCCGAGATACGAAAAACTTTATGCCGACTATCGAGATTCTGGGAGTCCAACATACCTACGAAATCAGCCCTCCCACCTCATCTAAACCTACTCTCGTCTTCTTGCACGGATGGCTGCTGAGTCGTCGTTACTGGCAGCCACTCATCGATCGGATGTCCCCGGACTATCAATGTCTTTGTTACGATTTGAGGGGCTTTGGCGATTCTCAACCCGATCGCGCGCGTCCGCCCCATTCCCATTGTCGCTATACGCCTGCCGCTTATGCCGCCGATTTAGGAGTTCTGCTCGATCGTCTGAATCTCGATCGGGTGTGGTTGGTGGGTCACTCTCTAGGGGGGACGATCGCCTTGTGGGGCGCACATCAACTCAAAGAACGGGTAGAAGGGGTGATTTGCGTCAATGCTGGGGGCGGTATTTATTTAAAAGAAGAATTCGAGAAGTTTCGTGCGGCCGGCACTCAGATCGTGAAGTTGCGTCCGCGCTGGCTGTGTCGCCTACCATTGCTGGAATTGTTATTCGTTCGCGCGAGCGTCGCCCGTCCCATCGATCGTCAGTGGGCGCGCCAGCGTTTGGTGGATTTCGTCACAGCTCACCCTGAAGCAGCGTTGAGAACTCTGCTCGACTCGACTACCGAAACGGAAGTCCATCAACTACCACAAATCGTATCGCGCTTGCAACAGCCCGTCTACTTTTTTGCCGGGGCGAACGATTCGATTATGGATCCCAAATACGTGCGTCATTTGGCTAGTTTTCATCACTTATTTCGCCAAGCTGGGGGGAACGCGATCGAAATCCCTGAATGCGGTCACCTGGCGATGGTGGAACAACCGGATATCCTGGCCGATGGGCTGCGGACGATTTTAGAAGATTGCCATGAATCGAGTAAAGCTGGGTAAGTACCTCACTCTCGAGGACTTTTGCACTTGTACCCAAACTTACCAAAAATACGCCGATCGCATTAATCCGTTTCCAGAAAATACGAGCGAAACGGTTCCGGCGCTTGAAAAACTCAACCAATTTATCGTCGATCCGATTATCGACTATTTTGGAGTCGATCGATTTAAGCTCACCTACGGATTTTGCTCGAAAACCCTGAAAACCTATTTAGAAAAGAAAGATCCGATTACAGGTCTCAAAAACGGTCGGATTGCACCGAAACTTGACGGACATATGGCTTTCGAGCGCAACGCCAAAGGGAATTACTATTGTCAGAGACTGGGGGCGGCTTGTGATTTTTCGATCGTCGATCTCAATTCTCGTCAACTCGTTGATTGGATTCTTGCTCAAAAACTCCCTTTTGGCTCTCTCTATTTTTATGGAGAAGATCGACCCATCCACGTTAGCTACGGTTCTCAAGGCAAACGATCGGTTTGGACGTTTACCCCTGGAGGGCAACCCACTCAAAAAGGGATTAAAGATTGGGTCGAACGTGCGAAGTCTTATTAGGACTGGCAGAAGAAGGGTAGACCGGAGATCGCCCCTGGGTGAGTTGATTACTCAGACTGTCTAAAATTGCCCTGAGGCGATCGCGTCATCCTGCCAAAAGCATTTTATTTCCAGTCTCGTACTGATTTTAAAGATAAGGGCTTGAGCGATGGTCATCGCTCAAGCCCAACTACTCTATTATTTATTTCTCGATCTCCCATCTACAGTTGGGAGGTTTCTGACTTTTGGGGAACCGGAAACACCTGACCGGCCATGAACTTTGAGGGTGGAGCGTTACAATTTCCCCGAGGCTGGGGGTGGGTGGCTTTATCTGCCGGTAAAAAACAGATAGCGGCTTTGCCAATTCCCGGCACGATCTGGGCAATGCGATCGACGACTATCTCGATGTGCTCTTTCAATTCCGTAGCGGTCTGCACGTCCGCAGCAATCAGAAACAGCGTCCGCACGCCGGAGCGATCGGGTACTATCCCATAGGTACATCGATCTAATAACACCTGGATCGATTCGGGGCAAGATCGATAGAAGCGATCGAAAAGTGCTGCGTACAATTCGTCGGTAATGGCTCGATCGCTAAAACTCGATTCGGATAACATGGCTAACTCCCTCAGAGTAACTTCGCGCCGTCGCTTGGATGATGTCCGGACATCCTCTTACACCTTGATACTGATAGTGCGATCCCTGTTTCCGGATATTACCAGGACAAACCCCGTCTATTCTATGGGCTTGCGAGTCCCTTAATGCGAATTTGGCATTAAAATTTCTAGGGGCTGCATCGCGATGTATTCATCTATCTGTCAGAGTGAGGGTGAAAAATTTGTATCGGGTGCAAAATCAGCTGTAGAGTCGAAATTTTTTTTTAAGTTGCTGCTTGTCTTCCCTTTCCCCAAAGCATTTGAGCGGGAATGTCAAACTCTACCCAACTCGGTCTTTCTTCCAGGATAACAGCTACTTGTGGGGTATTTTCTCCAATCATCTATCTTTGCAAGAGCTTTACGATCCCTTGGCCACGACTTAATAAGACGAGTCCCTCGATCGGGTTCGATACCTGCCGTAGAACTACGGATATTACTCGTATGTATCTGATGATGGGCATTATAGCGATCGCTCTCCAGTCAGAATTGCTGCAATTTAAAGTTTTCTCAAAGGGATCGGGTCACATACTCGGTCTTTTTTACAAATCGCACGTATATATACGTATATATATCTGTAGAGGGGAAAAATCGATGGATGCTCTACCAGTACATTGTTTGTCTGTGGAGGGTCTCCGTTCGGTATTTCTACGAACTTCAGGAGTGCCACAGGGCAGAAGAATTGGGTACGAACCTGCTAGATCTCTGAAGAAATCCCCGCTCAGTCCCCGCTCAATCCCTCAGACTTATCTATGGGTTCTACAGCCGACAAGGATTCAAGACGATCGTTGCTGGAGAGCTATCATGTGCTGCGCAATTTTGAGGAGCGAGATCGCACTCACTCGCGGATTTCGATCGAAATGAATATAACCATGACCCTGTAGGCATTTTGGGCTTGAATTCGAGCATCTGCCCGTTGGTCAATCTTATAAATCGATCGAGGTATTTCGATCGGAATATTTAATCAATCTCCCGGAATGGGCAATGATAAAAAAAAACTATACATTCGCTGTTTTTGGACAAACTTGTACTTGAGCGCCCAAAAGCCTCTAATCTAGGGGGGTATATTTTGTCGAGCTGCGATTGCTCCCTCATTCAAGAATTGATCGAATGCCCAAAATTGCGTTGATTCATCCCCAAATTCCCCCGAATACCGGCAATATTGCCCGAACCTGTGCTGCGACTGGAATTGAATTACATTTAGTCGGTCCGTTGGGGTTTGAAATGAGCGATCGTTACCTCAAGCGAGCGGGTTTGGACTATTGGCCCTATGTAAACTGGCGCTATCACGACTCGACGATCGCGTTTCGAGAATTTTCTCGCGAACGAGGCGGACGATGGATCGGGTTTAGCACTCGCGGAAGTTGTAGTTATGTACGGTATCAATTCCACGAAGATGACTGGTTGCTCTTCGGCAGCGAAACGATGGGTTTATCTGAAGAAATTCTCGCTCAGTGCGATGCGACAACTTACATTCCGATGGCTCAACCGCGCGTTCGTAGTTTGAATCTTTCCGTCAGTGCGGCTTTAGGACTATTTGAAGCTTGCCGTCAGCTGGGCCATTTCGATTCTTTTTCAAGAGACGATCGCATTGTTTAATATATAGATAAATAAGTTAATGTTTTTCGATAAATAGCAAGATTTGGGTTCACCTCCGATTGAGAATCGGCTCTAATCCAGACCCTAAACAGATTTCACAACTATCTAGCTATTGAACGGACCCTCCTTAGATTCAAAGATAAGAAATTTCTATAGAGACAGTCTGTGATGTCAAAACCCCGATCGTCCGTATTTTTCCGAGCTGAAATTGCCGTTCTCAAGGACTTAAATCCCTTTGATAGCAAGGGATTCTACCCTTGTTACTCGACCCGGGCACATTTGGGTATCCGCAGATCTCCCCAGGGGACTTCCCCGCAATAATACGGTTGCCTAAGTACCAGAAAACAGCGTACATTCTCGACTAGATAAGACAGTTTTCGGACTGTCTGAGGCAATAGTTTCCAGCATTTCGCCGGACTCACACTGCCAGGGTGCGTCAGTACGTTGAGTTAGAGTTGTCAGACCCTAGGAAAAAGCAAATTAGATTTTTCCCAAAGCCAAATCTTGTCTAAATGGGAAAAGCAGGGTACTCTTTCCTAAGCGTCTTGACCGTCAGCGATCGAGATCGGCATAAAGCGTGATTTTCATCACTGAATAGGTTTATCAGCTACTCAAGCTAAGGGACTGCTAATCACTGGTTACTAGGAGGTCGTTTTTTTGAAACGAGTATTCCCGAATCAAGTCAATCTTGCTCCTGAGTGCGAAGCAGATGCAAACGCAACCGCAGGACTTATCAAGCCATCCAACGTAGAAGGACACCGTCGGGTTTGTTCTTCCGTCGCCAAAATCGGATTGGCCATTTCGGTGGGAGCATCGAGCCTCCTATTGCCCGGACAAAGCAATTCAGCCGTAGCAGCCGATCGAGACGGGGCTAAGTCACCCACGACTTTCGCTTCGGCAAAGGAGAAAGCTGCGTCGAATGAGGCGAAATCCGCTGGCGAGTCCACCAACATCGCTTCGACTGCCAATCTTCCCAACTCGTCTCATACCGTAGTCAGCGGTGAAACGTTGTGGCAGCTCGCTCAGATCTACCAAGTCGATGCCACTGCTATTGCCCAAGCCAATGGAATCTCTGTCGGAGCCACCGTTGAAACCGGGCAGGTGCTCTACATTCCATCCGCACAAGAGGCAGCGTCTGGATTCGATCTCGCAGAACCCACGATCGCCAGTCCGGCATCGGGTGAAGAGCTCGCAGCTCGAACCCCAGCGAACTTCAAGCTCTCGAAGCAACTAACCCAAGCAGCTCCCGAAGTCAATCGAACCGCAACGCCATCCGCTTTACTCTCCGAAATCGAGAAGAAAGCCGCTGTCCCCACAGCCGATTTAGAATCGACTCGACGTCAAGACATTTCGCAGCAAAAGGTTGTACCTTCTATTTCCGAGAACCAACAGACAGCTTCTCTGAATTTAGAAACGGATAAGCCGACAGGCCGATCGGATAAAACCTTCTCTTCAGTGGCGTCTGAAGCCGTTCACCCCAAGGTTAGAAGCCGCCTGAATGCTGCCGTTCACCGAGTGAGGGATGGGGAAACCATCTATGAAATCGCTCAACAATACAACATCTCTGCCAAAGAGTTAGCCAATCTTAACGGTTTGAGCGACCCGAGCTTCATTAGAGTCGGTCAACAAATCGATATTCCCCCAGGAGCCACACTCAAACCCCAAACCTCCCTGACGGTGTTTGGTAACACAGTGACCTCCAAATCTTCCGATTTAGAGGCAGGCGTACCTCGTATCTCGCTGCCAGAGGATCGTGCCAATTCGGCGACTATCGAATTAGCATGGGTCGATCCTTCTCGGGCCACCGATACAGATACAACCTCCTTGCCCAATTTGGTCGTCAGCCAAGCCATCAAATCCGTCGATGAATCTGAAACTGAATCAGATTCTTGGATGGCTGCGGGTCAGAGAACTCCCGAAACGGCCCGCCGTTTGGCTGCCAAACTCAAGCCCGGTTCTGGAAACCAAGCGAGCGCCAACACCGATAACAGCGAATATGTTGAGGAATTAAGAGCTGGAATCGATAAACTCCGCGCTAAGCATCGCGTGAGTCCCGAGCGCAACGCCAACGAGTCGGTCACTGAAACGGTTGCAGCCGTGTCAGCCGAAGAATCTATTTCTTCGGCACGCATCAACCCGGAATTTGCTCCCGAACAGCATACGGCTGCGTTGCAAACTGAAGGTTTGCAGCCTTGGAGTCAGTCTCGCATCGATGTTGGAGCGGCTGAGGAAGCAGAAGAATTCGTCATGGCCGCGACTCTGTCGGAAGAGATCGTAGAAGACAGCAAAGTTGTCCTCGATCGAGTGTCTGACGAGGACAGTTCTGAAGTTGCCGTCGCTCCCATGGGTAGCAACAATTACGCTCCCATCGGCGCACCGCGCATGGTTTCTCCGGAACTACCGAGCTTGTCGGCTCCTCAAGCCTATCTGCCGAAAGTCGCTCCTGGAACCTTTTCTCCTGGCAGCCATGACTTTAACGGCACTTATATCTGGCCCGCTCAAGGGGAACTATCCTCGGGTTACGGTTGGCGTTGGGGTCGGATGCACCAAGGCATCGATATTGCCGGTCCCGTAGGCACTCCGATCGTTGCTGCCGCACCGGGCGTTGTCACCTACTCTCGCTGGAACTCCGGCGGTTACGGTAACTTGGTGGAAATCACCCACCCCGATGGCTCGATCACCTTATACGCCCACAACAGTCGCTTGTTGGTCAACGAAGGTGAAGAAGTCGAGCAGGGTCAGCAAATTGCGGAAATGGGTAGCACTGGCTTCAGTACCGGTCCCCACCTTCACTTCGAGCTTCATTCTGCCGGAGCCGGCGCGATCGATCCGATCGCGTACTTACAGTAAAGTTTCCTACCAGGTTTGGAGTGCGGTGTGAGGAGTGAACAGTCAATATCGGTGGAAAGGGAGTAATTCGGCTCCCTCCTAGATATCGAGCGTACTTTAAACCGCTTAGATGGGAAATAACTTGTTGCAGATCCCTAGACACAGCGTAACTTTTCTGATGCGATCGCCAAGTCCAGCATTTGAGATCGAGACGTTTGACCGGGCAAGACGTTTTGGGAAAAGATACTCGAATCTTGCCAATCGGGTCGCCTTAACCTCGGTTATCTGTGTTTTAGTTCCCCGAGCGGGGCGATCGGACGATCGACTAATTCGTCTGCGAAGCAACCCAAAAAGCCTCAGTCACTTCGATTGCTGCGAGAATCTCGAGCGATCTGTGGGAGAGAGCGTGCAAAATCTTGCTAGAATAGCCAGGAATCAACCTTGGCGCTCGATTCATTGGAAAGCTCCTAAATCGAGCAGTCGAAGTTAAAATCGAACGGTTGACATCGGGTATGGAAGCAGTTCCGACGGCTCGAACGACAGCACCCACTCGACCGATCGCGGTATGGGTTTCAAACCTGTGTAAGGTTTATCGAACGGGCTTTTGGCTAAATCAAAAAGTAGAATCTCTCAAGGGCTGTTCCCTCAGCGTTTGGGAAGGAGAAACCTTTGGGTTGCTCGGTCCTAACGGCGCGGGAAAAACAACTCTGCTCAAGATTCTCTTAGGTATCGTTCGCCCCACGGAAGGGGGTGGACAGTTACTAGGCATTCCCCTGGGGGATCGCTCCTCGAAGCAGCGGGTGGGGTATTTGCCGGAAAATCCCTACTTTTACGATTACCTCACGGCATGGGAGTTTTTGCAGTTTGTCGCCGGATTATTTGAGATTCCTGCATCAGAGCAGCGGCAGCGCATTCCCCAATTGCTAGATTTGGTGGGTTTAGCCCGAACCACCGCCCGAAAAAAGCCCCTGCGACAGTACTCGAAAGGAATGTTGCAACGGGTGGGTATGGCTCAAGCTTTAATCAACGATCCCGAAATCGTCTTTCTCGACGAACCCATGTCCGGACTCGATCCCATGGGACGCTACCAAATGCGGCAAATCATTTTGTGGCTCAAAGAGCAAGGGAAAACAATATTTTTTAACAGTCACGTCTTAGCCGACGTTGAGAAAATTTGCGATCGGGTGGCAATTCTCATCAAAGGAGAACTCGTTTGTCTGGGTTCGCTTAACGAACTGCTCGGAGGTACTCAACGCTATCAAGTCAAGGGTTGGGGAGGACAAATCGAGGTCTTGAAAGAATGGGTTCCCAATCTGACGATCGAATTAGACGGTTGGCAAGGGCATTTGCGAGGCTCCCCTGAAGATTTTCTGGCGAGTTTGCGCCTGATGGATGCTCAGTTGATTTCCCTGAGTTTAACTCGCCCCAGTTTGGAAGAATTTTTTATGGAAAAAATGCGCGTCTATGGCGTGGGTGCAAGTCAGTAGGCATCTGGTGAATCAGGGTGAAGGGGGAACGGGGAAAGGGAGAAGAAATTCATGACTGAATCATAGCTCTCGATTTCATATTTTGTTTCTGGAGAGGTCGAGTCGTTAAAATGTCGTGGATGGACTGCCGAGTCAGAACCCAGTTTGAGGTAAAATTCGTAACAGATTATGAACTGGCAAGCCACCTCAAAGGCGAAGAGTCAGCGCGCGATCGCTGCTGGCTGGTAGGCTAAAAGAGCCTGTCACGATCTGCCGTTCGAGATAATTTTATCGAAAGATTTTATTGAAAGCCTATGGATGTTGCCAATCTTGCCTCCCAGCTCAATGCAGGGACGATTTTGCCAGAGGGAATAGTCATCGTTACTCTGCTGGCCGTTTTAGGGGTAGATTTGATTGTGGGGCGGACCTCCTCGCGCTTGACTCCCTATATTTCGATCGCCGGCTTGCTCGCTGCGGTCGTTGCCCTGGCTTTTCAATGGGATAATACGCAATCTCTCGCGTTTCTGGGGGCATTTAACGGCGATGCCCTGAGCATCATGTTTCGTGGGATTATTGCCCTTTCCACCGCCGTGACGATTTCGATTTCCGTGCGCTACGTGGAAAAAAGCGGCACGTCTCTGGCCGAATTTATTGGTATTCTCCTCACCGCCACCTTGGGCGGAATGTTCCTCGCGGGAGCCAACGAACTCGTCACGATTTTTGTCTCCCTCGAAACCCTGAGTATCTCCTCGTATCTACTCACCGGGTATATGAAACGGGACTCCCGCTCCAACGAAGCCGCTCTCAAGTATTTGTTAATCGGAGCGTCGAGTTCGGCGGTGTTCCTGTATGGGGTATCTCTGCTCTACGGACTGTCTGGCGGCGAAACCCAACTCGATAAAATCGCAGCTGGGATCGTGAGTGGAGAGACCAGTTCCTCCATCGGGTTGGCGATCGCACTGGTGTTCGCCATTACCGGAATCGCCTTCAAAATTTCTGCCGTTCCCTTCCACCAATGGACTCCCGACGTTTACGAAGGTTCGCCCACGCCGGTGGTAGCCTTCCTCTCCGTGGGTTCTAAAGCCGCCGGATTTGCCCTCGCCATTCGCCTGCTGACAACCGCCTTCGATCCCGTGAGCGATCGCTGGCATTTCGTGTTCACCGCTTTGGCCATTCTGAGTATGGTCTTGGGAAATGCCGTAGCCCTAGCGCAAACGAGCATGAAGCGGATGCTAGCCTACTCCTCCATCGGTCAAGCCGGATTTGTGATTATCGGTCTGCTAGCGGGTACGGAAGCCGGGTATTCGAGCATGGTGTTTTACCTGTTCGTTTACTTGTTTATGAACCTCGGTGGTTTTGCCTGCGTGATTCTCTTCTCCCTGCGTACGGGAACCGATAAGATTAGCGAGTATGCCGGACTGTACCAGAAAGATCCCCTGCTGACGCTGGGGCTGAGTCTTTCGCTACTCTCCTTGGGTGGAATTCCTCCCCTTGCCGGCTTCTTCGGGAAAATCTATCTATTTTGGGCCGGTTGGCAGGTTGGGCTTTACGGACTGGTCTTGATTGGATTGGTGACGAGCGTGGTGTCGATTTACTACTACATCCGCGTCGTCAAAATGATGGTGGTCAAAGAGCCGCAGGAAATGTCCGAATCCGTGAAAAACTACCCGGAAATTCGCTGGAATTTGCCGGGGATGCGGCCTTTGCAAGTCGGGTTAGTGCTGTCGTTAATCGGTACGTCTCTGGCTGGAATTCTCTCAAATCCCCTGCTAACGATCGCCAACGATTCCGTCGATCGCTCTACCGTGCTGCAATCGTCTTTAAATCCGAGTCAACCCATCGCCACCTTAGTCGAAGGCGAGACGGATGATGCCGTCTCGAATCCTCAAACCAATATCGGTCTCGAGTAAAAGAGTAAAACGCTCTCAAAACCCCCCTTCATTCTTCTGTCCCAAACGGGTAACCCGGCTTCTGCGAGGAGTCGGGTTTTTCAAGGAAGATTTTTCCGCGTTCGATCCCCGGGGGATAAAAGAACCCAAGAAGGGAACTTCCAGCCTTCCATTTTGTTCGCTAAGATCGACGGAAGAAAAAAGACGATCGCCTCCATCTTTCAGAGTAACCAGATGCAAAAGCTTACCCTATTCGCCAGTTTCCTTTACATGGTTGGACTGACAACCTTTTTAGGTTCTGCTCAGGCTCGGGGCACGATCGACGATCCCGATTTGGCAGAGGCATTCCCAACAGCCGCTGTCCTTCCCATTCCCGAATGGGAACTCACGCAAAATAAACCCCAAGTCAATAACAACAGCGACCCAGATGTGAACGATTTACTCGTTCGAGGTCGGGAATTGGTCGATGCGGGAGAGTACGGGGAAGCTTTGGGAATTTTTGAAGAAGCCGCAACCCTCGATGACAGTAACGCCCGCATTTTTTCCACGATCGGTTATCTCCAAAGCAGCCAGGAAAACTTTTCTGCGGCCGTGGATGCCTACGAAAAAGCGATCGCCCTGGAAGAGAATAATGCCGAGTTTCACTATGCTCTGGCTTACGCCCTCGCGAAGCTGGAACGATACGATGAGGCGGCTCGGGCTTACGAGCAGACGACCCAAATTAATGACGAACGGGTGAATGCCTACTTGGGCTTGGGGGTGGTGAGACTGCGGCAGGAGAAATACGAAGATGCTCTCGGGGCATTTCAGGAGGTTGTTGCCCGCGAACCGGAAAATTGGAAAGTGTTAGAGTCCATCGGTTCGGTTTTAATCCAACTCGAACGCTACCCCGACGCGATCGCCGCCCTCGAGAAAGCAGCGGGACTCGCCCCCAATTCCGGCACCGTACAACTGAATCTCGGGTATGCCCTGTTTAATACCGGCGATCGAGAAGCCGGATTAGCAGCTTTTGAAAGAGCAGCCCGACTTGAACGGGATAATGGAGAGCTATTCCTGCAACTGGGGGATTTTTACAAGTCGGTGGGGAATATCGATCGCGCTTTGGAATACTATCGTCAAGCAGAGCGGGTTCAACCGGATTTAAGCGAGGCTCAGGCAGAGATTGGTGAAATTCTGCTCGATCGCGGCAAGTTTTTAGAGGCGATCGTTGCCCTGCGTCAAGCCACCGAACGCCTGCCGAATCATGCCGATGCCCATTACAACATGGGACGGGCGCTTGTCGGTCGAGAGCGAGAAGATGAGGCGATCGAATTCTTTGAAAAGGCACTGGAACTGTACCGACGACAGGATAATTCTGAAGGGGTCGATCGAGCCCAGACCAGACTCGACGAACTCGATTGAGGGAGAAACGAACGGACAACGGACAATTCCGAATCATACAAGCTAGATACGCGAAAGGATAAGGAATCAATATCAATAATTCCTTATCCTTTTGCCTGTTTGGAAGAGAGGTCTGTTGGGTTGGCAACGATCTCCCCAGGCGAGCGTTGCCCCTCATACTGGCTTGACGGTCAATTATCGGGGGTTCAACGGAATGGGAGCTTACATCAGTCCCGTTAAACCCACAAAAGTCTGCCAGCCATCAGCGGCAATTTCCGTCAGCTGGTGAGCGAACGGGAGACTATCCACCACCATTCCGACACAGAGCAGCATCAGGTAGAGAATCGAATATTTAAACAGCGATCGAGCTGCATCGCGATCGTCTGGAGATTTCCACAATTCCCAGGCTTTGCGGGCAAAAATCCATCCCAATCCCAGGGCAATAGCGAGGTAAACCAAACCGCACGCCCCCAAGGGATAAACCATCAGAACCGTCGTCGGTAACATTAACAGGGTGTAGAGCCAAATTTGCTTGCTCGTTTCTTCATTCCCCTCAATCACCGGCAGCATCGGCACTTCCACTTCGGCATATTCATCGCGAATGTAAATTGCCAAGGCCCAGAAATGGGGAGGCGTCCAGAGAAAGACGATAATAAACAACATCCAAGCGCCCCAGCTCAAATCCCCGGTGACGGCAGCCCAACCCACCAGGGGAGGAATCGCCCCAGCCGCGCCGCCAATGACGATATTTTGAGTGGTGTGGCGCTTGAGCCAGTGGGTGTAGACGAGGACGTAGAAGACGATCCCCGACATTGCCAGGATCGCCGCGAGCAGGTTGGCGGATAGGGTGAGGAGGGTAAACGCACAGACTGCCAGGGCAATAGCAAAGAGAAGGGCATCCCGAGGCTGGACGCGCCCGGAGGGTAGGGGGCGATGGCGGGTGCGTTCCATCACGTAGTCGATATCGCGATCGTACAGGCAGTTGATGACGTTGGCAGAAGCCGCAGAGAGTGCCCCACCGGTCATCGTCGCCAAAAACAGCCAGGGATCGATTTTCCCTTTGGCCGCAACCCACATCCCCGCAGCGGTGGTAATCAGAAGCAGAATAATAATCCGAGGCTTGGTCAGTTGATAGTAACTTTCGAGAACTTGGAAAGCATTCTCGTGATGTCGTTGCGTAGTTGGACTGGCAAGATGTTGCATGAATTTCTCGTCCTCTCGTAAAAGGCAATCGCGCGACGCTACGATGGCGCGATCGATTCGTAAGTTCTTCAAAGGGGTTAGTTGCAAAAGTTGCGGGTCGATAGGTTTACCCCAGAGGGAGTTGGTGCGCGATCGCGGTGCAAAATCAGACTGCGCCCGAACCAATGTAGATTTCAACCAAAAAAAAGACTCACCCATTCAGGCTTCAAATTCAGCCCGAACTAAGCCTTCTCGATGGCAGGGGCTAAGTCATCGCGCATCGCCAAGATGGTAAATGAAACCAAACTCCCCAGTAATAGCGCCCCGACAGTTTGATGGGCGACGGTGAGGGGTTCCACTTGCAGGTGCAGGTAGAATGTGGCAACCCCTAAGGCAATTTGGGCGACTAAGAGGCCCCCAGATAAATAAGCGATTTTGCGCAGCATTGGGTGCAGTCCCGGCGTGCGCCAAGCCCCTACTACCAAAACGAGAATCGCCAGGGTGGGGAGAACGACGCCGGCAATATGCCCGTTCATCACCGTACAAAGCTGCTGGTTGCCAAAGCATTGGTGCAAGGCCCATCGAGACGCCACCAATCCCCCCAACAGGCTTTGGAGGTAGACCAAAATCGCCCCCGTTCCACTCACCCAACCCAATCGACGGGCCGTTCCGGTACCTTGATAGGGAGTTAGGATTAAACCCACCACCAGCACGACGAGAAACAGCAGTAACGCCGTTCCCAGATGAGCGGTGACGATATCGAATCGCAGCAGTTGGGTGACCGTCAGTGCCCCCAAAATGCCTTGAAAAACGATGGTTCCGAGGATGCCGATAGCGGCAAAGGGCAGCCAGCGAGGAATTTCGCGCCGAAACCACCCGCATAGACCGACAAGACCCATTGCCATCAAGCCAATGGCCGCAGCGTCGAGGCGATGGAACCACTCGAGAAAGACTTGCAGGTTCATCTGCTGGGTGGGAACGAGTTCCCCATAGCACAAAGGCCAATCCGGACAGGCTAACCCGGCATTCATCACCCGTGTGGCACTGCCCACAGCCATCAAAATCAGGATGGCGATCGCCATTTTCCAAATCAAGCCCCGGATGAAAGGCAGGGGTTGAAAGCGACCGTCGGAATTGACGTTTTTGGGAGAGTTGGACGAACGGAGAATTGAGTTTGCCATATGCAACAAAAGTTCATAAAAGCAGAGTCGCTACCGATCGATAAATTTGAGGATCGATCGGGGGATTTTTGGGGATGATATGTTTACATTAAAGGGTCACAGCCGGAGAACTGTCTTGCTTTAGCAATGTTTTAAGATTGCCTTAGGGATGCGAAATCAGCACCCGATAGCATTTACAAAAGTTTGCACTTTGAGTGTATCCTTGAAAATTGCCAGATCGAAGAGACGATCCAAAAAAAAAACTAAAGATTTCTCCGGTCAGTTCACCGAACCCACAACCTGCTCTACCTTGGTAAGTGTGGAAAACCACGAGAGCGAGGGGTAAATGCTTCGGATGCGACGAAGGTAACTCATGACTCGAGAGCGAAGCGCCAACTCGATCGAGCTTCTCCCATTCTTTGGGAAGAAATCTAGCCGAATCTGGGTAAATTTACGGTTGATTTCGAGCAAAATCAACCGATATTTATCCTAAAAGCCATCGGCTAAAATATAGCGGGTCGAAATTAAATATCCCGTAATTTTATCTCGTCAATTCTTAACAAGAATTGGCGAAAAAAACGGACGATTCAAACGTCAAATTAATACTTGACGCGCTCGCATCTCAAACCCACCCCCGTTTGGGACGACATCGAAAAAACACCATCACCCTTACTCCCCCAAATCCGAAACCTCCTAGAGGAGAAATGTAACGTGAAAATCCCAACTGCTATTATCACCATGCTATTTGGCGTGGTCATTACCCTAGTTAGCCTGTGGTACGGTCAAAACAACGGTTGGATGCCAATTGCCGCCTCCCAGGAAGCCCCTTTGGTGGATGGATTGTTCGATACAATGATGACCATCGCCACCGGTTTATTTTTACTGGTTGAAGGGGCGATCGTTATTGCCATTTTTCGATTTCGCCAACAGCCCGGAGACAATACCGACGGCCCAGCCATTGAAGGAAACTTGCCCCTCGAAATTCTCTGGACGGGGATTCCGGTGATTATCGTCGTGGGTCTGTCGATCTACAGCTTTGAAGTGTATAACACCATGGGCGGTCTCGATCCCATGGCTGCGGGCGACCACCACGGGGTTAAAGTGGCCGCCGCACCGGATGCCCAAATTTCCGGGCTGCTTCCTGGGGAAACTCAAGCCCAACCCGATCGAGTGGCCGTCGGTGTGGGAGCCTCCCCCGACAGCGAAGGACAACCCGCTGATGTTGAAGTCGACGTGTTAGGCTTGCAGTTTGCTTGGATCTTTACCTATCCCCAAAGCGGTATCGTCTCCGGTGAGCTCCATATTCCTGCCGGTAAAGAAGTCCAGCTCAATATTAAAGCCCAAGATGTCCTCCATGCCTTCTGGGTACCCCAATTCCGCCTCAAGCAGGATGCCATCCCCGGACGCACCGTCGAACTGCGCTTCAAGCCAGAAGTTCCCGGAACCTATCCCATCGTCTGCGCCGAACTGTGCGGGTCCTATCACGGGGCAATGCGGTCTCAGACGATCGTCGAAACGCCAGAAGATTACGACGCATGGTTGCAGTCTCAGATTGCCAGTAAAGATGCTGGCGAGAATACCGTCGCCATGGTTCCCGAGACCCTCTCCCAAACCGATCGCCTTGCCCTACGCACGACAGATTTGGGAGTAGACGATCGCACCCTAGCCCAACTGCACCCTATGGGTCACCACCACTAACCCCAGACATAAAATTCATTACTGAAATTCAGTTATGACAGCAACATCATTACAACCTGACGCGAAGCCTCAAGGTCATTCCCACCCGGAAAAATGGCGTTGGATCGACTATTTCACCTTCAACACCGACCATAAGGTGATCGGAATTCAATATCTGGTTACCAGCTTCATTTTCTACCTGATCGGTGGGGTGATGGCCACGGCAATCCGCACGGAACTAGCCACCCCCAACCCTGACCTTTTGGGATTTGAGAACTATAACGGCGTACTCACCCTCCACGGGACGATTATGATTTTCCTGTGGATCGTGCCGGCGGGAACCGGGGCGTTTGCCAACTATCTCATTCCCCTAATGATCGGGGCGAAGGATATGGCATTTCCCCGATTGAATGCCGTTGCCTTTTGGATGGTTCCCCCTGGCGGGATTCTGCTGCTTTCGAGCTTGCTCATCGAAACCCCCGGCGCGGGTTGGACGTCCTATCCTCCCCTGAGTACCATGAGCGGTCAAGTGGGGCAGATGATTTGGATTCTTAGCGTCCTGGTTCTGGGAACCTCCTCGATTTTGGGGGCGCTCAACTTCCTCACCACCCTGCTGACGATGCGCATCAAGGACATGACGTTCTTCGATATGCCCTTGTTCTGCTGGGCGATGCTAGCCACCTCGGCACTGGTTCTGATTTCAACTCCCGTGCTGGCCGGGGCGCTGATTTTGCTCAGTTTCGACCTGATTGCCGGGACGGCGTTTTTCAATCCCACCGGTGGCGGCGATCCGATCGTCTACCAGCATTTATTCTGGTTCTATTCCCACCCGGCGGTGTACATCATGATTTTGCCGATGTTCGGCATGATTTCCGACATTCTGCCCGTCCACGCCCGCAAGCCGATTTTCGGCTATACGGCGATCGCCTATTCGAGTTTGGCCATTTCTTTTTTGGGATTGATCGTCTGGGCGCACCATATGTTCACCAGCGGGACTCCCGGCTGGCTGCGGATGTTCTTTATGATTGCCACCATGGCGATCGCCGTTCCTACGGGAATTAAGGTCTTTAGCTGGGTGGCGACGATTTGGCGGGGCAAAATACGCCTCAATACGCCCATGCTGTTTGCCATCGGTTTTGTCGCCCTGTTTCTCATCGGTGGACTCAGTGGCGTGATGCTGGCTTCGGTGCCCTTCGATATCCACGTTCACGATACCTATTTCATCGTCGCCCACTTCCACTACGTCCTGTTTGGTGGTAGCGTCACCGGAATCTATGCTGGAATCTACCACTGGTACCCCAAAATGACCGGGCGGATGTTTAACGAAACCTGGGGCAAGGTTCACTTCGTCCTCCATTTCGTCGGGTTTAACCTCTGCTTCTTCCCGATGCATATTTTGGGGCTGCAAGGGATGCCGCGCCGGGTGGTGCAGTACGATCCCGAATTTGCCACTATTAATATGGTGTGTACCGTCGGGTCAATTCTCTTGGCGTTCTCGACGATTCCCTTTATCATTAATGCCGTCTGGAGTTGGTTTTACGGTCCCAAAGCCGCGGCAAACCCTTGGCGCGCTTTAACCCTGGAGTGGCAAACCACCTCTCCTCCGGCGATCGAGAACTTCGACGAGGAACCGGTTCTCTGGTCGGGGCCCTATGAATACGGCATTGATGTCGAAGCTGAGGGAGATGATAAATCGGTAGACGAACTCTTGGCAGAAGTGAAAGCGGAAATGTAATCGATCGTCCTTTGCCATCTCCCGACGAAATCCTACCGGGGATGGGTGAAGGGCGAACCCAACCCAACACAGATCGTAGGAACGAGAATATCTATGCAAGGTTCAGCAATCGATCCATCTAAAACCGAACTCAACTACCACCACGCCGAAGATACGGCCACTGGTCACGAAGAACATCCAGACCATCGACTGACAGGAATTTACCTGTTTCTGGTGGCGGAATCGATGATTTTCCTGGGCTTGTTTGCGGCCTATTTAACTTTTCGGTTGGTAACTCCCGTTTGGCCGCCGGAAGGCACGCCAGAAATGGAATTAATGCTGCCGGGAATTAACACCGTGATTCTGATTTCCAGCAGTTTCGTGATGAACCAAGGCAACCGCGCCATCAAACAAAATAACGTTGCCGGACTGCGATTGTGGTTTGGGTTGACGGCTGTGATGGGGGCAATTTTCTTAGCCGGTCAAGGCTACGAATACGCCCACACGGGATTCGGGTTAACGACCAACTTGTTTACCAGTACGTTTTACGTTCTCACTGGTTTTCACGGTTTGCACGTTTGCTTCGGATTTTCGTTAATTGTTGCGGTTCTACTGCGGTCTCTCAAAGCCGATCGCTATTCTGCCCAAGAGCATTTTGGTGTGGAAGCGGCAGAAATCTACTGGCACTTCGTCGATGTCGTTTGGATCGTGTTATTCGGCATTTTGTATTTGTTGTAGAATTTGTTGGAACGCAACAAAATATAGAACAGTTATTTAATTCGATCGAACTCGATCGATTTTAAGAATTGACTGTTTTTTGAGTGCGATCGGGGTAATTTAAAGAATTGCCCCGATCTTTAAATTTTACTCATATAATCTCAGATAAACTCAAAATTTTAATGAATATTCAAATTAAAGATGGAATCTGATTTTCTCAAAGCTGCAGATCGAGGTCGAAGTCGTTTTAAAGACTATGCCTTAGCGTTACTCTTCATCGTTCTTGGACTACTTGGATTAATTGTTATTTTTAGTTTAGTTGTTGTTATTTATCGTGTCGCCTTTGGACTGCCCCTCGATGAGTTTAGTTTTTCAGAAATTTCCTGTTCGAATAAATTGTTATTTGCGATTGGCGTTTATGTTTGTCTGGCTTTAATTATCTTGTTAATAACCTTTAAAATCCACAAGCGACATCCTCAGACGCTCATCAATACCCGCTCAAAGATTCGCGTTAAGCGAATACTATTTGGATTTACCCTATGGTTGTTAATTCGGGCATTGTCGTCCTTAGTTTTTTCTTTGCTTTATCCCGAGCGTTATTCTTTTGTCGGTTTCTCAACAACTGATTTTCATATTGTTAGTTGGGGATTGGTTTTCTGTTTTTCTGCATCCCTATTGATTTCAGTTTTAGTTGCGTATACTTTGCAAGCTCTGAATCAACTCGTTCGAGATTCACTCTTGTCGATCGTCTACTTCATTTTACCAATCGCCGCAATTGTTATATTTACGAGCGATAACTTCCAAGTCTTATTATTTTTATTGGGAATTTTAAATTTTCTATTTTTTGTGTGGATGATTTTACAAGAAGAAGGAATCGAGTTAAATATCGGTTGGTTGATGGCGAACGCATTTTATGTTAACTTCTGCGTGAGTTCGAAAAGCGAGGGTGGAAATCCTCTTTTAGCTGAATGTCCATCTTTTGTGGTCGCGGGTTCCCTACCAGAAATCATTGGGTTTTTAGTTCCGATCGCTCAAATTGGGATATTTTATTATGTATTTATGCTCGATCGAGGGCGCAATCGAACCGGTGTGAATTAAATCCGAACCTAGCCGAAATTGAAGATGCAAGTTACACCGAGAGAAAACCGTGGTAGAACATTCGCAACCGGACAAAAATCGCGATCCCTCGGAAGAGATGAACTCCCCGAACGGTTCTAGGAAAATTGCTGAATCTTCAGAAGAGAGCGATCGGGCCATTCAGTTTCACCAGCAGTCCGTCGAGATTGCTCGAAATATCGGCGATCGCCACGAAGAAGCGGTTTCTTTGACGAAATTAAGCCAAGTTTACCGAGATAGAAACGAGTATCCTAAAGCCATCGAATGCGATCGAGCGGCGATCGAGATTTGGCAAACCCTCCAAAACCCAGAAGAAGAAGCTAAAACCTGGCAAAATTTAGCCACAGCGTACTACGAAACTCAGCAATCTGCCCAAATCGTGCAGTGCTACGATCGCTTAATTCAAATTTACCGAGCCACCAACCAGAAACAAAAAGAAGCCCAAGCAGCGATCGCCCTCGGGAGATTATGCCAAGAAATGGGCAAATTTAGAGAAGGAATGGCGCTAATTAATGCCGGCAATCAAATCCTCGCCGATATCGGCGCCCCCCTAGATGCCTGGCAGATTCCGCCCTGGGCGAAATCGATGGTGCAATTTGCCCGTCGGGGATGGTTTCAGTTCGGATTGTGCTGCATTGCTGGGGCAGTAGCCTTTCCCTTTGCCTTGGTAGGGTTTCTCGCCCTATTTCTGTGGCGGTTTCTGCGGGCCTCGGTGCGGCGTTTTTAGGAGTTGGGAATTTTAGTGAGTTTGAGTGTTTTCGATCGCCCGCATCGACTCTCAGAGTTTAGGGCGTGTCATCCGTTATAGCAGTCGCCATATCGGTTAGGGCACAAGTGACTGTGGGCTTCGGCGGCTTCGGGAGCATCGCTTGCTTTCGGGGGAAAGACCACGGGTTAATTTCACAATTGTCCGGCGTTGTCCTAACCGCCCTGGCGGTTGCTATCAATCAAGAAGCCTTATGGATAAGGATTCAAGCAGGATTGGCTAACAAATGTAAAATCCTCACGGGGAATACATCTCACCCGACAAATCTCTCACCCTAATTTAATGGAGATTTTAATTTCGGTACCGAGCGGGGTTTCAGACCGGAGGTCTGAAATCTATTCTGTAAAAGGGCGAACGACGGGAGTCGAACCCGCGAATGGTGGAACCACAATCCACTGCCTTAACCACTTGGCTACGCCCGCCATTAGAACGTCACTCTATCATAACATAAGGTGTGAAACTTAACGACTCAATCTCGATCGACTCGATCGCGATCGCCGAGTAGGTGCTAACAATAGAGGTTAGCGAACGCGATAGATGCAACATGGACGAATCGGATCGAGTCGGAGAATCTCCCCAGGCGGAGTTAGAGCGGTTGCGCCAGGAGGTGGCGTGGCTGCGGCAAGAGAAGGCGGCGTTCCTGGCTCAACGAGAATTGCTTGAGGGATTGGTGGCGATGGCGCGTTCCCCGACCCACGACGGGGGGGTTCTCAAAGCGGCGTTGCAGAAAACCCTGGATTTAGCCACCGATTTGACCGAATCGGAACGGGGAAGCCTATTTTTACTCGATGCCATGGGTCGAGTCACCGACGGAATTCTCGATCGCCAGCGGGGTCAAGTGAGCGAGCGAGATCGGCAAAGTCTCGTCGGCAAAGTTCTCAAAAAGGGACTGGCGGGTTGGGTGAGCCAGCATCGAACATTAGGACTGGTGAAGGATACGCAAACCGACGATCGCTGGTTGGATTTACCCGACGGACCCTATCAAGCGAGATCGGTTCTCACGGTTCCCATCCTCCGGGGAGGTGAGTTGTTGGGGATTTTGACGCTGTTGCACTCCCAACCCGATCGATTCAGCCAGGAGGCGGCAACCCTGATGCAAGCCACGGCCGATCGCATGGCCCTGGTACTCGATAATGCCGACCTCTACAACCAACTCGATGCCTATTCTAAAGCCCTCGATCGAGAACTGGAAAAAGGTCGGCAGATTCAAATTGATTTTCTACCCGGAGAAATTCCCCAACCCCCCAATTGGGAAATTGCCGCCTGCTTTCATCCAGCCCAACAAGTTGCGGGAGACTTTTACGATGTGTTTCCCTTAGATGATTCGATCGGGTTTGTGGTTGCTGATGTTTGCGATAAAGGGGTGGGTGCGGCGCTTTTTATGGCATTATTTCGCAGCCTAATTCGGGTTTTTTCCGGACAAACGCAGCTTCAGGGTTTATCGATCGAAGCGGAGGATGAGGATATGGCAAATCATAACTTCAAAACGACCTCTAAACCACCCTCTAAGCATCAATGCAAAGCCTTGCAAGCGGTCAGAATGACGAATAATTATATTGCCCAAAATCACTGGCAACTCAGTATGTTTGCTACTCTATTTTTTGGCATTCTCGATCCGAGAACGGGGTTACTTTGTTACGTCAACGGCGGACACGAACCTCCGACCATAATCCGCGAGACGGGGGAAAAACTCCAACTGGCTCCCACTGGACCAGCGGTCGGTGTGATGCCCGACGCTGCTTTCAAAAGCGATCGCGTCACCCTACAACCGGGAGACTTACTCTTTGGGTATACCGATGGGGTAACGGAGGCGAAAAATATGGAGGGAGAGTTATTTAATCGCCAGCGCTTGTTATCTTTTCTCGATATACCGGTGAATTCAGCTTCGGAGTTGCTCGATTGCATCGAATCTCACTTATTTCAATATATCGATGATGCTCCTCAATTCGACGATATTACTATGTTATCGATTCGGAGGACAAGAGAGTAGCGATAGAGTGAAGTCTCAAAGAACGGCAAATTATCAATTTAATCGGTTGTAATTAGATGGATTGATACTCTAATTTTTAAAATCTCAAAATAAATATTTGATATCTTATGTTTAAAAATAAAGTAGGTCGTTTCGCGTTCTCTCATTAAATACATTAAGCTAAAACTTTTCAAACGGTTCGTCTGACAACGATCGTCAGACTTTCAAAATTCGCTATTTCCCCATTTTATGAGTGCCAATCCCTTCCACGCCGAACGTTTGCTATTCGCACCCGCATCCCCCGATATCGATGCAATTCCTACCATTTTTGCCTTTCCCAACGAGTACGGCATCGGCATCACCAGCCTCGGCTATCAGGTGGTTTGGGCGACTTTGGCGTTGCGATCTGATGTGGACGTACGCCGCTTGTTTACCGATACCCACGAACCTCTACCCTCACAGCCGGAGTTGCTGGGGTTTTCCCTCTCCTGGGAACTGGACTACGGCAATTTGCTGGAATTGCTGGAACGGCTAAACGTGCCGATTCGCAGCGATCGCCGGGATGAAGGACACCCGATCGTCTTTGGTGGCGGGCCGGTGTTGACGGCGAACCCGGAACCCTTTGCAGATTTCTTCGATGTGATTTTGCTGGGGGATGGGGAGAATTTGCTGGGGGATTTCATCGAGGCGTACAAGGAAGTGCGGGGAAAAAGCCGATCGCATCTGCTGCGTGAGTTGGCGCGGGTTCCGGGGGTGTACGTTCCCAGTTTGTACCGCGTCACCTACCACAGTCCCACGGAGGCGATCGCATCGATTACTCCCATTGACGCGGATATTCGAGATCGCGTTGCCAAACAAACCTATCGGGGAAACACCCTCTCCGCCTCTACGGTGGTGACGGAAAAAGCGGCCTGGCCGGATATCTATATGGTGGAGGTGGTGCGTAGCTGTCCGGAAATGTGCCGCTTCTGTCTGGCGAGTTATCTGACGCTGCCGTTTCGGACGGCAAGTTTGGAGGCATCGCTGATTCCGGCGATCGAACGGGGGTTGGAGAAGAGCGATCGCATTGGCTTGTTGGGGGCCTCAATTACTCAGCATCCAGAGTTCGAGGCGTTGCTGGACTATCTGGGACAGGATAAGTACGATGGGGTGCGTCTGAGTATTGCCTCCGTCCGCACGAATACCGTCACTCCCAAGCTGGCGGGGGTTCTCAGCCGACGGGATACGCGATCGATTACGATTGCCGTGGAAAGCGGTTCGGAACGGGTGCGGCGGATCGTGAATAAGAAGCTGGAAACTGACGAAATCGCGCAGGCGGCGATTGCGGCGAAGGCTGGGGGATTGAAGGCCCTCAAACTCTACGGAATGGTAGGAATTCCGGGGGAGGAAGCGGAGGACGTGGGAGATACGATCGCGATGATGAAAACCCTGAAAAAAGCCGCACCGGGGTTGCGTCTGACGCTGGGATGCAGTACCTTCGTCCCCAAATCCCACACGCCGTTTCAATGGTTTGGAGTCAATCCCGATGCGCGCAAGCGATTGAAGCGATTGGAGAAAGAATTGCGATCGAACGGCATCGATTTTCGACCGGAAAGCTATAACTGGTCTGCGATTCAGGCGCTGATTTCGCGAGGCGATCGGCGGTTATCGCGGGTGTTGGAGTTGGTGCGGCATTACGGCGATTCGATCGGTTCTTACAAGCGCGCGTTTAAGGAGTTGAAAGGGGAAGTGCCAACCTTGGATTTCTACGTCCATACCGATTATCCCCCGGAGCAGATTTTACCCTGGCATCACATCGATGGGCCGCTTCGAGTGGAGACGTTGCAAAAGCATCTCGCCGATGCGATGGCGTATTTTCCTTCAGGGGGCTAGAGGCGATCGATCGCCTCTTTCAACAATGCAACGACAGTATCGATGCCCGCAGGTGGCGCAGGACATCGGGCGAGAACTTCTGCATCTCCAAGGACATTGCGTAGTGCTTTCATGGGTGCCCCAGCTTCGACGATGGCTTGTAGTTCGGCAATACCGCGATTGGGTTCTCCCAATGCGACAGTATACAATGCTCGAACCGATCGCTCCCAAACATTATCATTTTGACAGAGTACCAACCCTTTTTGCCATTCTCGATGGGCAGCTTCGAGATTTCCCTGAAGGGCAAACACTAAACCCAGGTGTAAGCATTCAGGTATTGGGGTTGACAAACCCCTCCATGCTCAGTTGAACCTGGGAATCAGGGATAACTGCCCCGAGTGACCCCCCACGGTTTCTGAGAGCGCACGACCGAAAAACTCGATCGCCGAGCGACCGCTCGCGCGACAGGATTCAATAGCACTGAGCAACGTTGCCGTTCGGCGAAATCCTTCCCAAGAACGAGAGCCACCAGCCACTTTGCGCTTGGTCACTGCCAGACGCAAGGATCGTTCGGCACGATTATTATCCGGTGGGACTTGGGGGTGGTCGAGGAAATACCACCATTGATAAGATTTTTGCTTCAAAGACTTCAATAACAAGCCCGCAGCATGACCGGCCTGGTGCCACCAAGCCTCAATCGCCTGTGCGATGCGCTCCTTGAAAGAGGTAGCCCAACTGGTGTAAGTAAGTTCGTCACCGGTCTCGCGCCACTGACGGTGTTGGTTGAAGGCCTCGTCAATCAAATTGAGAAATGCCCTCGCCAAGGGTTTCTGATGGGGTCCTTTCAAAGTTTCTACCTGCTTGAAGTGTCGTCGCAGATGAGCCAGACATTTTTGCTGAGCCGTGACTTGATAGCCGTTGTAGACGCTGAAATCATCTGAGATGAGAACTCCAGCAAAACTAGTACCGAGTAGGTATTCGAGTTCTGCTCGCGACCGGGTGTCTCCGGCATGGAACAGGCTATACCCCACTCCCGAAATCACCCACAGCCATTCTTTGACTCCATTGACTAACCACGGCGACTCGTCAGCATGAACGTGAGACTGATTCTTGACCCACTCTTTCAATTCTTCCACGGGTGAACTCACTGCCACTGCTACCCGGCGAGTCGTCGCTTCGAGAGTTCCCAGACCCACCTCAATTTTCCCGAACTCTCGCAACCACTCTTGTTGTTTGGCGTAGGATAAGTGAGCGTAATGTCCCAACCACGCGAGCATTCCTTGAAGGTTTGCCGATAAATCTAGACCCGGAATGATGTTCTCGGGCAACTTCCCGGCTGTTTGAGTTCCACAGTGCTGACACACTCGTCGTACTTGGCGGTACTCGACAATTTCGATGGGACGTTCCACCAGTTGGGCGACTACGTAGCAACGAGAGGATGCGCCACTCTCTTCAAAGTGGTGGCCCCCACACAGTTCACAAGCTATCGGTTCGACGACCTCGTAGCGGTCTATTCGTCCAAATCCCTTTCGGGTTTTTCCTTTGTGTCCGGGTTGTCCCCCAGGTTGACGTTTTGAAGTGTCCGACAAATTGGACTCACTCGCTGACTTTTTTTCCGAGCGTTTGATGAGGTCGCTCGACGGTGGCTTCGATGAGGTTTGGCTGTCTTTGTCTAACTGCCCTTGAAGCCGTTCAACTTTTGCGATGAGTTCTTCGAGTAATTTTTGTTGCCGCAGCACCAGCTCCACCAGAACCGATTTCGGCATCTGTTCTAGGTCTTCTCGCGTCGGGGGAATGGCTGGTAGCTGCTCAATCATTCTTCTACGCTACCTGGGTTTTCCCAATTGTCAACCCCTCCACCTGAATGCTTACATTTTTATTTATTATATTTGGCTTTACAAACATTATATTGATAAGCTTATTAATATTAATTGTCTATCATTTAGAATCTTACTGGCGCTTAGTATTAATATTATTAATTTTACCTATAT
>NZ_JBRJXU010000121.1:0-32066 GCF_057467645.1 Zarconia sp. | reverse complement strand
TTCTCTAGTTCAGACCCATCTCGATGCAAAATCCCTCGAAACCCATCGCCAAAACGGACGTACTTTTAGCGAAGAAGAGGTTAAAGAAATTGCCGAGCAAGTGTTAGAAATTTTATCTTATTTGCACGAGCGCCATCCTCCCATTATTCACCGGGATATCAAACCGAGCAACATTCTCCTGGGCGATCGCAGCGCACACAATGTCGGTCGAGTATACTTGGTAGATTTCGGTGCGGTTCAGAACGTTGCAGCGACCCAAGGCGGCACGTTTACAGTGGTGGGAACCTATGGCTATATGCCACCGGAACAGTTCGGCGGACGCGGGGTTCCGGCATCGGATGTATACAGTTTGGGGGCCACGTTAATCTTTCTACTCACGGGGAAACATCCGGCGGATTTACCCCAACAGAATTTACGCATTCAATTTGAAGATGTTACCTCTTTGAGTTCCCAATTTAAGACCTGGTTGAGGCTCGCGATCGAACCGAGCATAGAACAGCGATTGAGTTCGGCAAAAAATGCTTTAACGGCTTTAAAACAACCGATACTAGAGGATGCGATCGTCTCCAAAGCCTCTTCCGGGAATTTAAAAATTGCTAGCCAACCCGCCGGGAGTAAAGTTCAACTCTTCAAAAATAAAAGTCAATTAGAAATTGTGATTCCCCCAAAAGGATTTCATGTGGGAATGGCACCACTCATTGGATTTGCATTTATCTGGAACTTGTTTCTGGTGAATTGGTATCGTATCGCTTTAACAAGTTTTGGATCGGGAGGATGGTTGATGGGCTTATTTTCGATCGGTCATCTTGGAGTAGGGGTTTGGTTGATTTGGCAGATTGTATTGACTTTATTCGGGGAGTCGAAGCTTTCGATTACCGAAGAAAAAATTTCTTTCACGCGCAAGATTTTCAATTTTAAATATCGCGTCACTCGTCCCGCTCTCCGACAGGATATTAGTGCGATCGAATTCAGTCGTTTTTATAGCGTATCAAACCGTAGAAACAGTCAAGCTCGATTAGCTCCGCACATTAAAGTTTGGGCGGGAACTAGCAAATTTGAAATTGGCTTAGGCTCTGCATTTGCAATGGGGTCCAGCCCTTTAAGCGAACCGGAAGTGGAATGGTTAGCCCAGGAATTAAGCCATTGGCTCAATTTACCGATATCAAGGAAATGAGTTAGAAATAACGCCATATGCAACTTGTTTATCCAAAACCTAACAAGACGAGGGGAATGGGAAAGGGGGAAGGGGGAATGGGGGATGTTTCGGCTCGCTCGCTATATGGTTTTACCTAAAGTTGCACACCGCGTAAATCGCAACGATCGCACTTGATGAAACGCACGATCGAACATATGATACAGCCAGGCCGTAGGGGCGAACGGCAGGCGCGCCCCTACCCTGCATTATTTATGAAGAACGATCGCCCCTAGTGGTCTGTCAATTAATAGCTAACGGGTAAAAAATATCGATGAAATCAAAACACGACGCGAGCAAGATGCTCGCACTACCCGTCAATTCAAATTTGACAAAGCTCTAGACTCAGACTAGACATTGTAGAACACATCCACTTCACCCACATCCGTCACGCCGTCAATGTCTTCATACGGAACCCCCACAGCTAAATCCGATCGACCGTCACCGTTGAAATCCCCCGCCGCTAAGCTGATGCCAAAGCGATCGTGAACTTCGGGGGGATTATCGTTGTCCGCGAGGTGATTTTGGGTGAGGAGGCGATCGCCCTGACTCGTGAGACGATTGTCAGAACCGCGCAAAACGTTCACCGCCCCGGAGTTCGTCGGCGTTGAAACAAACTCTTCCAAAGGCACCCCCACCCCGAGGTCGGTATACCCGTCGCCGTCGAAGTCACCGGTTGTGAGACTCCAACCAAAGTAATCCCCAAAGTCAGCCACACCCTGAACCCCAGCGCTATCTTGCGACCAGAATTGGTTTCCGGTGGCACTCAGGCGATTGTTAGAACCGTAGATGACATTCACCCCGCCAGCATAGGTGGAACTGCCGATATCCTCCGAGTAAGCCCCCGCCGCTAAATCGTCGGTGCCGTCGCCGTTAAAATCCCCGGCAGCCAAGCTAAAGGCAAAGCGATCGCCCGTTTCGGCAGTATCGGCAATGCCGGCACTGTTTTGATGCCAGGTTTGATGTCCGGTAGCCGTCAAGCGGTTGTTGGACCCGTAAATGACCGTTGCCGCCCCAGCATCTGCGATATTCCCCACGGATTCTCCCGGCGCGCCGATGGCCAAATCATCCACGCCGTCACCATTGAAGTCGCCAGAGGTCAAACTCGCCCCGAAGTTATCCCGCACTTCGGCTACGGAGTCGATAACCGGACTCTGTTGCGCCTGTCCGCTATTTTGATGCCAAGATTGGTCGCCAAAAGCCGTTAAACCCCCCGCAGCACCGTAAATAACGTTCACCGATCCGGCATCGGTGATGTCAAACACATCCTCTCCCGGCGCGCCGACGGCTAAATCCACGTAACCGTCACCGTTAAAGTCCCCGGTTGTCAGCGTCCTGCCGAAGTTATCCCCAGTTTCCGCCGTGCCGATGATACCGGGGCTATCTTGATGCCAGGATTGGTTGCCAGTGGCGGTTAAACCGGTTGCCGAACCGTAGATGATATTCACTTCTCCGGCATTATCCCGGTTGCCAGAACCCGTGAGGACATCGTTATGAGGAGCGCCGACGGCCAAATCGGTATACCCATCGCCGTTAAAGTCCCCAGCCGCTAAACTCGAACCGAAGGCATCCCCCGGACGGGCGATCGCTTGTAGCGGGGCGCTGGTTTGGGGCGCGAGGGTATTTTGATGCCAAATTTGGTCCCCCGTTGCCGTCAAACCGGAAGCCGAACCGTAGATGACGTTCACCGTACCGGCATCTTCGAGGTTGTTGACCGATTCCCCAGGAACCCCGGCCGCTAAGTCGAGATAGCCATCGCCGTTGAAGTCACCGGTGGCGATAACTTGTCCGAAACGATCGCTCGCTTCTGGTACGCCAATAATACCGTTACTGTCTTGAGAGAAAGCTCGATCGTTGGGAGTGCCGGGAATGGCAACAAGATCGTCAATTACCAGCGGTTCGGGTTCCCGTTGCGGTGCCGCCAGGTCGTCAATTTGAGGAGAGGGAGTCAGCGGTACGCCAATCAGGGGGTCGATACGACTATCGAGCGCAATATCGATCTCGTTGGGTTCGATTCCGACGAACGCAGAAGGCTCGCCACCGAGAAGAATTTCATCGACGCTGGGAGTTTCCAGCAAACGGTTGCCCGATTCTGACAAGGGGTCGCCCCCCGTTGCGGCGGGGACGTTCGGGAGTCGCAATCCCGCATCAGTATCGGGGAAACCCGCAAACCCCATCAATTCGTGACTTCCATCGGCACCGAGTAAGTTCGCGGAGCGATCGCCGGAAAACATCATCTCTTCGTTCATGATTATTTCTAGGTTGAAGTGTGTTGCAGTGGATTGGAATCTGGCAATGCAGCGTATCGAGTCTGGCGATTTATCTTTCTGTTGCGTGATAGGTTGGGGCGATCGTCAATTTATGCGCTTGCTGGGGAGATGGGGTGATGGGGTGATGGGGTGATGGGGTGATGGGGAGACAAGGGATATGCGTGAATGATTTGAAATCTTGGCTGGGAGGGAAGCACGGAATTTGCCACAGAGGAGAATTTGCAGGTTCTTTAGCTTTCTCTGCCTGCCGACATCGATATCCTCATGGGTTAGCGTCGAGATATAGCAACCGCCCTCACCGCTTTGGTGCGATTGCTAGAACAAATGAGAGGATGAAGCTGAGTCCATGTCCTTTAGAAAAGCGATCGCCGCCAATAATCTCGAAAAAGTTAAACAACTTTTGGCAAGCGAAGCCGATGTGAACCAAGAAAATCGAGAAGACTTAGACTACTTCCTGGAGCGAGCTGCCGAGTTAGGTCATTGGGAAATTGTTAAAGCCTTTCTGGAAGCGGAACCGTCTGCACGAGGATATGGAGCGGCTCTTAAATGTGCAGCTTGGCGCAATTGCCCAGAAGCGGTTAAATCCCTAGTCAAGTGCCGTAACGATTTTGGCGATCGGCTGCCATTCTACAACGAAGCTCTGAATGCTGCGGCATTGTTGGGATTGACCAATATTATTCAGATTTTGCTCCATGCGGGAGCAGATATTAACGCATGCGATGGGAGACAAGGAACTCCGTTACATCGCGCTGCCCAAGATGGTCGTATTCCATTGGCTCAATTTCTGTTAAAGTCCGGTGCGGCGATCGATTCGAGAAATGAAGACCAGAGAACGCCGTTAATGTCTGCCATTTGGGAAGACCAAACCCCGATGTTTGAGTTATTACTTTCAGCCGGCGCAGATATTAACGTCCGAGATTCCCAAGGAGAAACGCCACTGATGCTGGCAATTCAGCGCGGCCGACAGACCATCAGCGAGCGGTTAATTGAAGTTGGGGCAAATCTCGATCTGGCAGACAACGAGGCTTTGACGGCGCTGATGTTTGCCGTCGAGAGGGGTCACAAAACGATTGTCGAACACCTCATCGCGGCTGGTGCGGATATCAACCTCTGCGATCTCCATGGCAACAATGCCCTAACCCATGCCGAGAAAGACCGCTGGCAAATTTCGACCCTCGCTCCACCACCCTCAGAACTGCCCCCAAAAGTGGTGAAAGGACCGAGCGATTTGGAAAAGAGCGAGTATTTCCAGATGCTCAAAAAACAACAAACACTGCGCCGCCGAGAGCAAATTGCCCAAATCTTGCGGCAGGCCGGAATTCAGGAGCGAGGACTCGAAGAACTGGCATTAATTCAAGCAACCGAACGGGGCAGACTCGAAATTGTCGAAGCCCTCCTCAATACGGGAGTCAACCCTAACCACATCGATCCCAACAGTCGAATTGCCTTAATTTGTGCCGCCACCCAAGGCGATGGGGCGATCGTCTCGGCATTACTCGCAGCCGGTGCCAACCCCGATATACGCCTCGATGGCGGTCGAACGGCAACGATCGCCGCCGCCGCAAAGGGTTATTGGGATATTATCTGGATGCTGCTCGAAGCGGGAGCTAATCCGCATTTGGGGGAGTACGAAACTGAAGTCTATGAGGGCCACCAAGCGATCGACTACGCTCAAAGACTCGGGCACTGGGATGTGGTGGGGTTGCTGCGGGAGATGGGAGGAAAGCGACGGCGCAAACACCCCGTGGAATCCTGGCGCGGCGTAGATTCGATCGACGTATCCGATTGTTTAATGTTGGTGCGGGCCTCTGTTGAAGCTGTTGCCGAAGCCTTTGCTTGCATCAGAAATGCTGCCATCTGGGAGCGAGATGTTTTCGAGAAAGAAGTGGAACTCACGAATTGCTGTTTTGAGGTGTTTCAGTTTACAGGTCATCCGTGGACGATCGTGCGCCAGTCTCATATCCGAGAGGAATCCCTAACCATGCAAGATGCCGCAGAACTCTCAGATTTATTGAGCACCCAAGCCATTGGCTATGAGACTAGCAAATCCTGCGATCTAGTTTGCTACGAGTTTTTCGAGTCGGGTCAACTGCTCGAACGGTTCTCCACTCTGTTTAGCCCTCACGAGTTTGAATCCCAACTGCGCCAGGTGGATATCCATAACATCGATGATTTTGATGAGTTTGAATTTGTCGATGCCTTCATACGTTCCCAAAATGCTTATATTCCAGCGATTCGTTCCCTCCCTGGTGCGTATCGTGGATGGGAACCGGGCGATCGAGCGAGATTATGCATCGAGGGGTTAGATCCAGACGATTTGCGGATGGATTACGTGGCAGTTCGATCGCAAACTTGACGCCGTCATATTACTTTTCGTTATTAACGCGGTGTGCAACTTTAAGCAAAGCCATATGGCAAGCGAGTCGAAAAATCCCCCATTCCCCATTCCCCATTCCCCATTCCCCCGTGCGGTCAGATTTTGGATAAACAAGTTGCACATGACGTTATTAGTACTGTGACAAAAATGAGTGTCATTCAACTTTCGGGGGATTGGAGAGATGGCATTTCACCAAATTTAGGTGACCACCAACGTTCTCGCGACCAAAAAAACGCCACATCCTGACATTTGTCTCGCCGATGTTTGTACTCAGAACAGCGCAACATTTTTTTCTCAACCCCATCTTTGGTATAAGTATATTCTTCTAGGGGAAGCTGACAGACGGGGCAGTTATAGGACGTTAGTTTTTGCGGTTGAGGGGTATAGGGTAATTGATATTTCTGGTGTTTCTCCGACCAAAACATCACCGCATCGCATCCACCGCCATGAACTCCGCATTTAAGGAAATGGTCGGCAGATAGTTTTTGGGATTTGCTAAAAACTTTACTCATAAAACTGCCGCATTTCGGGCAATTAATATTAGTAATTTCCGGGGTTTTAGCCTTGGATTTCGATCGCTTTTTCTGACGAGATCGCCGTTGGGGAGACTTGGGGGTTTCGATCGGTTGTTCCCACCAGTTTTTTCCCGTCGTTGAGGAAGATGTATTCTTCGCTGTACTTTTCTTTTTTGTTTTAGTCGTATTTTTTGCGCGATCGCCGTAGGGAAGTTCGTATTCCTGCCGTTTATCCGACCAAAACATTACCGCATCACAGCCGCCTTTAGTTTTTTCGCATTTGAGAAAATGGTCTGCTGCCAGCTTCTTAGATTTTGAGGGTATCTTACTCATCCAGTGACCGCATTTGGGGCACATTATTTGAGGGACGTTGACGGTTTTCTGAGATAGTATTTGAGTGGATGAATCAGTTTGAACTTGAGGGCGAGTGCCAACGTTCTCTCCTAGAATATTTGCTAATTTTTCTAACTTTTGACTTGACTCTTTGTCACTTCCATGATTTTTAGCCGCTCTTTGAACATCCGGCAACGGTTGATATTGATAGGTACTCGCTTTCTGGGTTGCCTGGATTAAAGCCGGTGCGAAATAATTGCGATACCAAGCATTAAGATAGCCCTCCCAATTTTCATTTCCTTCGGCGATCGCATCTAAGGTCGATTCCATTTTTGCCGTAAACTCCGGCTGCAATAAATCTGGGAGTGCTTGCATTAAAAACTGGTCGACTTCTAATCCTAACTGCGTCGGTTGTAACTTCTTCCCTTGAATACTTTGGACGTATTTTCGCTCTTTTAAGGTTTTAATCGTCGGGGCGTAGGTACTCGGTCTGCCGATGCCCTTTCGTTCCATTAACTGCACCAGTTTCGGTTCGGTATAACGCGGTGGGGGTTGAGTTTGTTTCTTTTCCGAGTCTGCTTTTTTCAGCGTCAGAGATTGCCCTTCTTGTAGGGTGGGTAAATGAGTATCCGAGCTGATATTATTCCAGTAGCGCGTATACCCGGCAAACCTCAAAATCTGCCCCCGCGCTTCCCAGAAAACCTCTCCCGATCGAGTCACAACGCGGGTTTTTTGTAACTGCGCCGGACGGGATTGAGAGGCGATCGCCCGATTCCAAATGAGGTGATATAACTTCCCTTCATCGCTTCCCAATTGCGTTAAACTCTCTGGGGTATTTTCAACATTAGTAGGGCGTATCGCTTCGTGGGCTTCCTGCGCCCCAGATTTCGATCGATACTTCTTCGCCGTTGGGGGAACATTTTCCCGATCGTTTGCTTCCAACCACCGTCGCGCCGCCGCGCAAAATTCCGGACTCAGGGCAACAGAATCCGTTCGCATATAGGTAATATGCCCCTTTTCATAGAGGGTTTGCGCCACTTTCATGGTTTTATCGGAACCCCATTTAAGGCGAGAACCCGCAGCTTGTTGGAGGGTGGAGGTGGTAAAGGGCGGAGGCGGATTGCGGCTGGTATTTTTACTTTCGATTTTGACGACAGAATGGGGATGCGATCGGGCAATTTCGACGAGTCGATCGGCTTCAGCTTGGGTGGAAACGCGATCGGATTCGGGTTTCTCTTTCGACTTTTCAGCAGCATCATCTTCTTTCTGGGTTGCGGTCTGTTTTGAGGTCGGATTTAAACTTTTGCGATAAAACGCTTTAAACCCTTCTTGATATTCAACCCAAACACTCCAGTAATCTTGGGGAACGAAGGTGACGATTTCCGTTTCCCGCAGGCAAATTAGATGCAACGCTGCACTCTGAACTCGCCCCATGGATTTTGCCCCATTTCTGAGTTTCCACAGTAGCGGAGACCCCTTGTAGCCTACCAGTTTATCCAAGCAAGCGCGGGCGCGTCCGGCTGCTATCAGGTTGGCGTCGAGGGGTCTGGGGCGGGCGATGGCTTGCCGGACGGCGGATTGAGTAATCTCGCTGTAGGTGACGCGCAGGGGGTTGCGGATGCGAAGTTCCTGCTGCAAATGCCAGGCAATGGTTTCTCCTTCTCGATCGGGATCGGTGCCCAAATACACTTGGGAAGCTGTTTTGAGGGCGTTGCGCAACTCCGCCAGGGTCTTTTTGCCGCGTGGTCCTCGGGGTTGGTAGCGACAGTAAACCCGATCTCCGGTCAGATCGAATCCCAACGAGTCTTCACCATCACTTGCCAGTTCCCGAACATGTCCCATACTGGCTTTCACGATCCAGCCAGAACCGAGAATTTGGCTGAGTTTTTTCAGCTTTCCCGGCGATTCGATGAGCAGTAGATTGGTCATGGCACCGCGCAGTTGGGATGTTGAGGGAACTTGACCGATCGATATCAATATCGAGATCGAGTCGATCTGCATGAATTTGGCTCTTATTTTATCTGACGTTGTGCCGATCGGTTTTCCCGGACTCAGCTTCTGTCACGATCGAGGGGAGAGTTGGCGATCGCCTTCATATTTTCCGACTCCCCATGACGATTTTTTCTAGTAAAATGGGATAACTTTTTAGGAGGTATAACTTTTGCGTCTTTGGGCGCAAACATTAAAAAATAAGTAAATTTTTATTTCATGAAAATCCGGGGTGTCAATGTTATGAAACAATACAATCGACGATTTTTTCTTCGCAGTGGAATTGCAATTTTCTGCGGGTATTGGGCAACGGCAAAATATCGAACCCTAGCTGCAGAAAATGTCGTTTCCGTGAGTACCGCAGCAGAATTCATGGAAGCGATCGCCCCGAACCGCACCATCGAAGTGAATCCAGGCAGCTACGTCCTCTCGGATTTAGTCGATCGCCCCGTGAATGAGTATGCGCGTTTCAACGAAGTGTTTGACGGTGAAGAACTGGTGATTTCTGGGGTAGAAAACCTGAAAATTGTCGGGTTGGGCGATCGACCGCCTAAAATTCTCACCAGTCCTCGCTATGCCGATGTTTTAAGCTTCGTCAACTGCCGCAATATTACCTTAGAAAATATCGAATCCGGTCACTCACCGGATTTGGGAAGCTGTACGGGGAGCGTTTTGAGTTTTGAGAATTGCGAGGGTATCGATATCGATGGCTGTATTTTATTTGGCAGTGGGATGATGGGAATTGATGCCAAAACCACCCAGAATTTAACGTGCAAAAATACAGTAATTAAAGAGTGTACCTATTATATTCTATCACTTCAAGACACCAAAACGATTAAGTTTGAATCTTGTGAGTTTTACAATAACCAACAATATAAAATGGCGATTGTCCGAGATTCGAGAGATGTAGAATTCGATCGATGCGAGTTTAGTAATAATCGAGTCGTTTGGGATGAATCCTGGAGTTCGATCGACCCCGATAGTTATTCTTTCTTCGTCATTTCCGATAGCTCGCCGGTAATTTTGCGTCAATGTCGGTTTGAAGGAAATCGCGCCCCCTATTTTGTATCCGATCGAGATGCGATCGTCCTCATCGATACGGAATTTGCGGATAATAATTATTTTCCCGAAGATGTTTCTCAGTTTTGATGGATATAGCGAGATTCACCGTAGTTAGGACACTTCTAACAATCGTATCTTTGGAAACACGAGCAAGATTTTTGTGCTCACCCACACGCTTCGCGAACGCACTATTATTGTCCTAACCCGACGGAATACGGCTATAAGATGCGCCGAGGCGATTTTGAACTCGGAATCGGTAAAATCGATCGTTGCTGTCAACGCAATGCTCGTTAGACTCGATGCAATCTGTTCGAGCATTGGCATCAAGCAAGATCGATCGCGCTTTAGGCTAAAGGTAGATACCCTCCAAGGGTTGGCAGGCAGTTTTTTGTGGGGAGATGGCACTTTCATCCAAGTTATTGAACTGCCCACCCTACAAATTTATACGACTCATCTTCACCGCCTCACCGCGTCACTGTGTCAGTCAAATGCTGCTCGCGATTCACCCGCATCTCAAAAACTGACTCCCGTAAGTGCCCCCCAGCCACAAAAAAATTCGCCGAGATCGGTTGAGTCGAGAGCCATTCTACCCTAGGCTTGTACTGGTAAACTTTGCCCGAAAATCGGTCATTTCATGCTGCTGAGCCTCAAAAAACTGCTGGTTTTCCCTATAGTCTTTCTTGCATTGCGATTTTTTTTGCCCTACTTAGGTTTAGAAAGTGAGGTTCGTTCTGAAGCAGATGTGACTCCTCCAATCGCCCAACTCCAAGCAGAAAAAACCATCAAAGACGCCATCGAAGAACCCATCGAAAATCCAGTGGCATCGTTACGCTTGAAAAATGTAGATGTACTGGTATATGGGGATGAATTACCCGGAGTTTGTGCGGCGATTTGGGCCAAAAAGCAACTGGGAGATGCGGGAAAAGTTGTCCTGGCGCGATCGAATGGGGAAAAGGAACAATTTGGCGGACTGGTATCGAGAGGAGGATTGGCATTTCTCGATCTCGATAAAACCTATTGGGATATTCAACCCTCTGCTCAATGTTGGCTGCAATTTTTACAAAAAGCGAATGTTTGGGAATCTTGCGTGGATGCCCAAAATACCGATCGCGCCATTCGAGAAATGCTGGTGGAAGCAGGAGTTGAAGTCATTTCAGATGCCTCCCTGGTTCCCCGCGTTAAAGACAAAAACATTCGCTATGTCGATATCGAAAATCGCCAACTGCGGATTTTTGCGTCGGCTTATATCGATGCGACTCAAGATGCTCAATTCGCCATCAATGCTGGCGTTCCTTATTGGCAAGGGTTCGAGTCTCAAGAAGCCAGTTTAGCCGAATCTACCCTGTCGGTTTCTGTGGTTCCGGTGATTTCTGGGGTCACCATTGACGATATTAAATATTTAGAACAGTCACTTCAATCCGATCCGCAACTACTGGCTCAAATTGAAGAAGAAATTTTTGCCCTCCATGGGGTCAATGGGTCGAAATTTATCATGGCAAATTTCGATAAACCCATCTATCAACCTTATCTCGATGGCTATTTAGTACTCAGTGCGGTTCTCGGCGGCGCGTACCACCTCGATCGCAATATTCCCTTTACCTTTTCGTCGATGGATAGCCTCTTTTTCGATAAGGCGAATATTTGTGCCCTCGAAGATGGATCGTTATCTTGGAACGGCTTCTTATTTAAACTCAACACAACTCAAGTTCGCGCGATCGAACAAAATAATTTTCGCCCGACGGACTCAATGTTAAATTCGATGAACGAGCTTGAGTTTTGGTTGCAGGAACAATTTGGAAATGAGGCAATCGATGTTTATATTCCCCCAGAAATTTACGTGCGTCAAAGTGTCAATGTCAGCGAAGTGGTCGATACCCTCACCGGCCGAGAAATTGTCAAAGGGGGAACCGCACCGGAAAATTCGATTGGTAGTTTTTCCTACGAATTTGACTTTCGCGGCGGGGTGAATGGTCTCTCAATTTCTATTCCGCCCATGCCGATTTTTAACTTTGGCATCGAACACGGACTGGCTAAAAATATCGAGAATTTAGCGATTGTCGGACGCGCTTCGGGATACGAGGGAATTGCTGTTTCTGTCGGGCGAATTAATACGGTTAATACCTATCACGGTCAGGGACTGGGTGTGGCGGCAGCCCTAGCAGTTCAGTCGGAAGTCCCTTTGAATTCGATCGTCTCTTCTCAAGTGCGACAAACCCTCGAAAATATGACGGGATTAACCACTCAGTTTTATGGGGTGGAAACTCAGCCCGATATCGATAAAACGAATATTCGGTAGTGATTAGAGTGCAAGTATTCAACCCTCAGCTTTGAGCTAAAAAGTCTGGATCTCGGTCAGTTTAAAAGTGTCCGGTTCGAGCGCGTCGATTAAAGTCCTCGATCGTCCCTTTTCCCGAACTAGCGTTACAAAATTCGATCGATCCGGCTTATTATCCCAAAACAGCGTATATTCAAATGCACCGAGCGCGCTTTGAGAAACATTTATGGCGAAAACCAAACTGCACGCATTTATCTTGGCATTGGTGTCGATCGTTCTTTTTGTTTTTATCGTCATCGGTTGGCACGCCCCATCCTATCCCGTTGAGTTCAACCCACCCGATCGCGGCGCGCCGGGACGCTTGGTGGGGGCGGGAACGCGCTTCTCGGAACCACCGATTGGCACGCGGAGCGGTTCGAGTCCGCGTCAAGTGGACATCGCGATCGATGGTGAAATATTAGAGTGTCCCTTCACTGCCTTAGTTCCCAAACTCGGTACGGACAACTACGGTCTCACCCTGGATGAATATCCCACATTTTTTATTCATATCCCCAAAATTCCAGCAGCGACGATCGAATTTACCCTCATCGATGAAAAGGGCGCACTTATCTATCAAACTCGCTATCCGATTGCCGAACGAGATGCCACCTTCGGGATTCGCCTCCCGCGCCATAGCAACTTGCCACCGCTGAATATCGGGCAGGTCTATACCTGGCAAGTGTCCCTAGAATCCGAATCGAGTTCGATGAGGGTGGTGCGCGGTGAAATTGAACGGTTCGAGGCAACTTCGGAATTTGCCAAAGACCTAGAGGAGGCAACCCCAGCCGGAAAAGTGACGCTGTACGCCGAAACCAGCCTTTGGTACGATGCCGTTAAGGCATTAGCCGATCTGCGGCGAGACGATCCCGACAACCCGCAACTCAGGGCGGATTGGATCGCGCTAATGAATGCAGTGGAGTTGGCTGATATTGCCGAGAAGCCCCTTCTGTAGTCTCAGTCCCCAGTTTAAACTTCCAGTTTAAACCCCCAGTTTCAATCTCCCAAATCAAGGCGAAGCGATCGCCTCCATGCTATGACAGAATCACTGACCGGGCGAATGCTCCTCTCTCACAATTTCGACCTTCAAGAAGAGATCGTCCCCCAACTGACTCGCGAACAGTTTGTGGGGGTATTTGCACAAGGGTTGGCTTCTCGCGACGATGTGACCTGCCTTGGCATCGAACATCCCCATTGGATCGTCGAGATTCGCTTCGATGGCGATCGCATTTCTCCCGAAGAAGTGGGCGAACTTTGCGCGACGGTACTCCTAGAAAAGCGGCAAACCCAAAAATTGCCCGATCGCCCCTTCCCCCACATCCTCATCCTCGCTGGCTGCAAAACGACACCCGCATCGAGTCCATCTCCTACTGCCTTACAACCGGGACAATGGGGAGTGGATGTGGTGGAAACTCCCGATGCCGATGCGTTCTTGCAAGCTTTGGGTTGGGAAGCCGCCATTGCTGGCAAAGCCCCGGATGCGGTGTTTAAAGTCGAACGACGTTAGGGAGAATTCGGAAGCGCGGAATTCGGAATTCGGAGTTCGGAAAGGGGAGACAAGGAGACAAGGGAGAGGAGAATTATTCAATTCACCATTAGACATTCCCCGTTCCGGTGTTCCCTATTCCCAACTTATGACTTATTACCTATTAACGCAGTGTGCAACTTTAGGTAAAACCATATGGCGAGCGAGCCGAAAAATTCCCCCTTCCCCCTTCCCCATTCCCCTCGTATTGTTAGGTTTTGGATAAACAAGTTGCACATGGCGTTATTACTTATTACTTAAAAATATCCCCAACGTTTCCACTCGTTCGCATGAGCTGTGAAGATGAAATCCGAATCCAATCGCCGCGAGAAAATCGATCGCACCGTTGTTAGCGCCGCTCAAATGAGGGCGATCGAAGAACTGGTTTTTGAGGCGGGGATGCCCGTTGCCGCTTTGATGGAAAAGGTTGCCGGGGCGATCGCCCGTCGGATTTGTGCCCTCTACCCATCGCCGATGCGGGTGGGAATTCTGGTGGGGCCGGGTCATAATGGCGGCGATGCCCTGGTGGTGGCGCGGGAGTTACACTTTCAGGGCTATGCGGTGGCGATCTACCGTCCCTTTTCTAAAAGTAAGTCCCTCACCCAACAACACGCCCGATACGTCGAGAGTTTGGGGATCGAATTGAGCGATCGCCCCGAGGGATTGTTTGAGTGCGATGTCATTGTCGATGGGTTGTTCGGATTTGGCTTGACGCGGGCGCTGAAGGGAGACATTGCCGAAACCATCGATCGCATCGCCGAGGCTTCGATTCCCGTCGTGAGTATCGATTTGCCCTCGGGGTTGCACACCGATACTGGAAAAGCCCTGGGAACAGCCATTCGCGCCACCCAGACGTTATGCCTGGGGTTGTGGAAACTGGCGTTTTTTCAAGATTGCGCCCTGGAATACCTCGGGGAAGTCGAGTTAATCGATTTCGATCTGCCCCTGAAAGATATCGAAGCGGTTTTGGGAACCTCCCCCCACCTCCAACGCCTCACCGCCGCGACTGCCAAAGATGCGCTACCCCTACCGCGTCCCCGACGAACTCACAAGTACGATCGCGGTCATTTGCTGCTGGTGTGCGGTTCGAGTCGCTACTCCGGCGCGGCGATATTAGCAGGGTTGGGGGCGCGATCGAGTGGTGTGGGGATGCTATCGGTGGCAGTGCCGGAGTCGTTGAAACCGATGCTCAACGATCGCCTTCCCGAAGCATTGATTATCGGCTGTCCGGAGACAGAAACCGGGGCGATCGAACGTTTGAGCGCCGAAATCGATGTCGATCGCTACGATGCGATCGCCTGCGGACCGGGATTGACAAAATATGCGATTCATGCATTAGAAGCGGTTTGGGGGGCGCCCTGCCCGATTCTGTTAGATGCCGATGGTTTGAATATTCTCGTGCAATTGGGAACGTTTTTACCCAAAGAAGCGCCCTTACTGCTGGCGGGGGAAAGCGGATTGCGAGGGGCGCAGACGGTCTTTACCCCCCATCCGGGAGAGTTTCGCCGCCTGTTTCCCGAACTCGTCGAACATTTGGAGGATGCACCCACAGCTGCAAAAACCGCCGCCCAGCAGAGTGGGGCGATCGTCGTTCTCAAAGGGGCGCGATCGGCGATCGCCCACCCCGACGGCACGGTTTGGTTGAATGCAGAAAGTACGCCAGCCCTGGCACGGGGCGGTACCGGGGATGTCCTCACCGGACTGGCGGGGGGACTGATGGCGCAAGGGGCAAAACAACAAGATTCGATCGCCCCCAAGGTCTGCGCGGCGGTTTGGTGGCACGCCCAAGCCGGTATTCTGGCGGCAAAAGAGCGATCCCAATTGGGGGTGGATGCTTTTACCCTTACTCAGTATTTGAGTCGAGTTTCGGGTGAGGGTCGGGTGTAGGGTGTGGGGTGTGGGGTGTGGGGAACATTTAATTGAATAATTCTCCTCTCCCTTGTCTCCCCCTCTCCCGATCTCCCACTCCCCCTAAGCCGATTCTGGGGAGACAACGGGTTCGCGCGTTTTTATGACTTTAGCCGGTACGCCCACAGCAACGGCATAATCGGGTAAATCTTTCGTGACCACCGCCCCGGCACCGACGATGCATCCTTTGCCAACCTTCACGCCATCGAGAACGATCGCCCCAGCCCCCAGCCACACGTCATCGCTAATCACCACCGGTCCTTGGGTGTACACCCCCTGTTCCATCATCGGAATATCCAAGCGATCGCCGATATAACGCCCGCCACCGAGGTAACAGTTCCCAGCAATCAAAACCGAACTGCCAATCTCGATGCCACCGCCAGAAGAGAGAATGACGTTGCAACCCAGGTCTGTTTTGTTGCCGATCGAAACCGGGCCGGTTTTGCCCTGAATCACGCAGTTGCGAGAGACGATCGTATTATCGCCGAGGGTAATTCCTTCCTCCCCAGCACCACTCGCATCGAGCAAAACGTAGTCGTCGATGGCAACACCGCGACCGAGGGTAATGCGTCGGGGATGGCGAATTACCATCCCTTTGCCTAAAATCGTGCCCCCTCCCATGGATTTGAAAAATTTTTTATAGGCGATTTTTCGCAGCAAATATCCCGCACTTCCCGATAAATTTCCAAAGAAGAGATTGGCCAGTTCGTATTTGGCAAATGCCAATAGGTTATCGTCACCTAAGACTTTATCTTGATATCGTTTGAGTAACGAGACGTTGGCTTGAGTGAGCTGTTCGGATAAGGGGGTTTTGTCGATCGTTTTCATATATTTAACTCTCGATATTTCGATAACTCGTTTTTATTTTAACGAAATAAAAAAATAGATCGACAATATATTTATAAATTTATAAGTATGAATTCATTTTTATAAATTGATTGCGAAGTGAAAGGCTTCAATTTTCATTTTATTTCTAAAGTAAAATTGATGTGCTTTTGGGTTTTGAATACTGCTATTCAAACGCAAGGAATGACAGCGCTTTTCTCGGGCGTAGTCGATTAACCAGTCGAACAAAATACGGCTGTAACCGGAAGCATATTCAGAGGTTTCGCCAATCCAATCATCTAAGTAAAGGACTCGAGTGCGAGCTAAGGTTGGCAGAAGATAAAATCCTGCGACCGCCTCAATCTTATCGTCTTCTAAATACACAAAATGATATCCGCAGGTTTGCTGTTCTCGGATGTATCGAACGAACTGGGCGCAATTGCCAATGTCTCGCCACCGCGCCACCATCGGATAACATCCCTCGATGTCTGCCTCCGAACTCGCCAGTTGAATTTTCATCCGAATTGTAACTCCTTGGATTATTTGGGCTTTTCGATGCACGCCCGATTCTATGATATTTGAGCGTTCTTTTCGATCGAATCCCCCTTACCAAAGGGTGCGGATCGGTGCTGCTTTGTTGGATAGATTGAGATTGGGGGAATCAGAACGATGTCCGTTCGTCGTCCCAAATGGAGGGCGGTTGGTGGTAGATGGCGTAGAGCTATATCGTGGCGCACCGGCCAGATTTTCGCAAGCAATGCCATCGGAATCGTTTTCGAAACCGAAGGGCTTGCCTCGATCGACATGCAAAACATCCTGCACTTCTTGCCAATTCCTGAAATTGCCACCGTTGTAACCTCCGCTAACGCACGCCGGTAAGTTTCGACTGGGTTGGGTGAAGACACAAAGACTTGGGGTTCCCAGGAACAGAGCAGTTCCGATGGCAACACCCATAGAGAATCCTCAAAAGTTGAGCCGCAATTTCAGAAAAATCCTACCATTTTCAGTCGAATCTCGGGAGATATCGGGTCCGGGGGTGCCGTGACGATATAAGGTGAATCGATAAAGCGATCGCTGCCGAAACGAGCTTGATAAATCAATGCGGCAATTTCCCCACGAGTTGTGGGGCGGTTGGGTTCGAGGCGATCGAGTTGGGGATAGTTGACGACGATCCCCCGTTCGGTGGCCCCCGCAACGTGAAACTGGGCGTAGTCGGGAATCTCCGCCCGGTCGGTGTAGGCCCAGAGCATCCCCAGGGCATCGGATGCCAAGCCCAACCCCTCGGAAATGGAAACGATCGCCTGGACTTTGGGAATGTCTTGGTTGGGGGCAAATATGTCACCGGGATATCCCGAGAGAAACCCCTGTTCGTAAGCCGATTCAATGGCATCGTAAGCCCAAAAATCCCACGGCACGTCCGCAAATTCCACGGTCGATCGTTCGTCAGACCCCCGAAGGGCTTTGCTGACTAACGCGGCAAACTCGGCGCGAGTCACCGGGGCATTGGGGCGATAGGTTCCGTCGGGAAAGCCGGCGACGATGCCCTGAATGGCGAGGTTTTCGATGAAGGGTTTCGCCCAGTGCGATCGAATATCGCGAAAGCTATAGTCCGTCGCCTCACAATCGGGATTGTAAAATACGCTCGCGTCGGGAACGGAACCGGTGGGGGAGGAGTAGGCGCTGTAGGCGGTGGCAATTCCATCTCCCAAGCAGGCGCGATAGTTCCAAATGGGCAAGTCGCGATTGCGATCGCTCGAATAGACCGACCAAACAGGTGCCCGGTAGCCAAACAGATATTTGAACAGTTTGCTGGCTTTTGCCGGGGTATAGGTTAAATCACCATCGTGGCGGGCGATATCGATTCGGGCAGAGCGATCGTTAATATAGGTGATGGTCAGAGTCTTTTGCTCAACTTCGGGAAACGTCTCGGCTAAATCTGCAGGCTGGTAGACGCGCGCCACGCATTCTGATTTTTCGCGGTTTTTCAGGGAACTGTTACACGGGCCTTCTTTGAGCGCGGTGCCGAAATAGCGTTCGAGGAGTTCTGGAGGTCGGTTGAGAATGGCGCGTCCGGCAAGAGCAGACTCGGCCCATCCACCGGCCCAAAGCAGCAATCCCCCAACCCCAGCAATCGCAGTTTTCCAAGCGGTTTGCCAACTTGATTTTGATGATTTCATTTGATTTTAAAATTTCCAACGATCGCTTTCGGGGAAGTCAAAGCCTCGGAAGTGCTCGTGCCGACTCAATTTTCCCGGTTTCAACTGGGGAACCCTGGGACGCCAGCGCCCCTCGACTCTCTCCCGATCTATTTTTCCAGCGATCGACTTTCACTTCAACTGAAAGTGGGAGTGAATAGACAATGGACAATTAACAAGCGGTCAGTTGCGACGAGATAGTCGTTCTCCCGACGGGCATTGTTCATTGTTAATGTTTAATTCTCTCTCCCATCACCCCATCCCCTAAGAAGAAGTCGGAATGAGAGTCTGAGTACGGCTGGGAAAGCTATAGACAATTTTGTTTCTCAGTTCGCCGGTTTCTTCGTCGGGGTGACCGTGAATGCGCAGGCAATCTTCCTCCGATTCAAACACGTTGAGAGTATAGGGTGGCGTTAACCAAAAGACGCACCAAACTTGGCGATCGGTTCCCACTTTCAGTTTTGCCCCATAGGCAACGATGCCGCGAAAGCGATCGCTTTCTCGGTTGCGTTCTTTCTGATAGTCGGCAATTTCCGATCTCCAAATATAAAAGGGGCGCGGGGTGAGTTTGTCGAGGGCTTTATTCACCACTTGAATGCCTTTCTCTTTCTGTCGTTTGACCAGATCGCTGGCAAAGACTAAATTAACGCTTTCCGAGTCGCCGAGAAGGGATTTCAACCAAGGGGGATGGGGATCGGAAATTGTAATGGCTTGGGAGAGGGAACCGACGCTCGTCATCCAGGCAAAGACGATCGAGTAGGTGTTGGTTTTGGGGTAGTTAAAGATAACTCCGTTGACAATCGTGCCGAACTCGCACAGGGGATCGTCGCTGAGGCTGAACAACTCGTCAAACAAGCTGTCTTCTTCCTCTTGCTGTTTGATGCCTTTGGTTCGATATCCTTCAAATAAGTCAAAGATAAGCATGATTTTTTGAGGGTAGATGGGCTAATTGTTACTCGATCGAGCAAAGTATGCTGGTCAGCATTCGTGCGGTCGGCATTGGGCTTCAGACGCTTGCCAGAAGGTCAAAAGTTCGGGAGTTGTCCTTGAAAAGAGGTTCAAGTTGTCAACTGAGACCGGAGTTCGATCGCGCTTTTGGCTAAAGGTAGACATCTTCGGTATTGGTGGGCAGTTTTTTGGGCGGAGGTTGCACTTTTATACCTTTTATACAAGTTATTGAACTGCCCACCCTACAAATTTATACTAGGGTTCTCTATTTTTGAAAACGGCTATAAAACGTAAAAAACCGGCTTCGGGAAGAAACCGGGTCGAAATGTTGAAAAACTTTCAGATCGTCAATAATTCAGGCGCGATCGCACTTTATCGACGACGGCCGCGACTGAACGAACGAGAGCGTCCGCCACTGCCGAATCCGGAAGAACGGCTTCCCATGCGGGGACGCACTTGGTTGCTGCGGCGCAGGTTACTCGAACCGAAACCCGATCCCGTGGCGCGGGTGGCTTTGGTCCGGTTAGCGCGGCGGTTGTTCGAGGAGGATTTTAAGTTCCCCGTGGTGCGCAGGGTTTGGCGATTTTTCACCGCTGGCGGTGGTGAGTTGTGGCGTTCTTGATAGCTGTTGACGGCGCTTTGGTAGGTGTTGCCGTAACCGCCGTATCCCATCATCACCCCACCGGGTTGGTAGACGGGGGGAATGTAGTATCGCGGTGCGAACAGCATATTCGCCACCATCTGTCCGGCAATCGCCCCGGCAAATGGCGTCCAGAAGTTGGATTCCCGACGCACGATAACGGTTTGGGTTTGACCGGTTTGGGGGTTGGTTTGGGTTTCGGTGACGTTGTGGACGTATTCGATTTTGAAGTCTTCGGCGAGGTGGAGAACGCGATCGGAATTCTCGAGACTCAGATAGCTTTTTCTGCCGGCTGCGACTTCTTCCTCGGTCAGGGACATCATCTGCAAATCTTCCGTTCGCAAGATCGGAGAGGTTCCCCGTGGGTTATTCAACAGCATCAGGGTGTATTCCCCGTTGCCATCGTCGTACTCTGCCTGCTGGACGGGATATTCCCCGCTTTTAACGACGGAGGGTGCGGCGTAAGCGATGCCGCGGGTGGCGCGATCGAAGTTAGGGGAGATCGCATTCCATCCCAGTGCCGTCCAGCCCAGGGTGAAACACATTAAAAATGCAATCAATCGACGTAGCATAATTTTAAAGAAAGGCAATTAAAATGAAGGCAAAATTGCGAAACATGTCAAAGCGGTAAAATTGAAATAAAACCGAAAGACAAACCCAAAGCGTCAATCATCGATTTTACTTTCAAAAACTACCATACCTTAAAGGGGAATGTCAGGATTCAGCAGCTTCAATAGATCCCCCTCCCGTCCCCCTTAAGAAGGGGGAAGCTATGGGATGCTGCGAAGTGTATCGATCGGGGAAGCTATAGGATGCACGGGCAGTTGGTTGATTCGAGAAACCAGAAGAAGCCTCAAAATTGGTTAGTCCGGGACTTTTTCCCATCCCCCCCTCGAGAAGGGGGGTTAGGGGGGATCTACAATCGATCGAACCTCAATTATTAAAGAGGAATCAGTTCGGGATAGTGCGTTAAAATCTGCTCTGGGGTGAGTTCGTCGCCTAACTGAGCGGGGGAAAAGTGGATTTGAATCGCTCGCAGTTGTCCTGAGTGATGCAAATTTATTACAGTTTTTAATCCCTCTTCCATCGCGTCGAGTTCGGCGAGATCGGTTTCTAAGCTGGGAACCTCTCCCTCACAGGCAATGGTTATCATCGTAATGATATTTTGGGTGGGATTCAAGGCGAGGGGTTCGTCGGTTTCGGAGTCTTCCTCAAAATCTGGTTGGCTGAGGTATCGCTGGGCGGAGTCGGTGAACAGTTCGGTGACGTAATCTCCCGCCTCTTCTTCTTGGTTCAAAACATCCCCTTCATTGGCAGCGGATTGCCAATTGGGTTGGTATTCGATCAGGCTTTGGCAAACCTCAACTAATCCTTCTCCAATAATCTCTAAATCCCCGTCAGAATCGATCGCCATTCTTCCCACCCGGTTCAAGGTTCCGAGCAACGGTGCAATCTCCGCTCCGCTTAAATGCAGCATGATGCGGCAAACGACAAATCGCGATTTTCCTCTGAGTTTATTAAATCGATCGCCCCACGTAGTCATATGTTTTGATAAAACAATCTTGATGCTACCATTTTTTGAGGTACAAATACAAAAAGATAATCATTAAAAATATCGATGTTGAGCAGGTTTTTAATAAATTTAAACTTGAAAAGTTTTAGACAACTTAGGACCTATATCAAACGTTATATTGTATGTAAGAAAATATTTTTTTAAGTAAACATTAATATTAAAAAGAAATTATTTGTCATAGTTTTACTTTTATTCTTAAAAAAATTAGATTTCTGGATTTGAGAGTTCGATTAGATTTCGATCGGGATCGCGAATATAAACCGATCTTATGGGCGATACGGCTCCCGTTCGATCGACTGGACCCTCAACAATATCGATTCCGCTTTCCTCAAGCTCTCTAATGACTTCATCAAGTGGCGTATCGACAATGAAACATAAATCGGCAGAGCCTGGCATTGGCGTTTGGGCTTTTGGTTCAAATTCATGACCCGCTTGATGTAGGTTAATTTTTTGAGAGCCGAATATCAGAGCTTTTCGGTTCTTACCAAAGGTCACTTCTTTCATGCCTAAAGATTTGTAAAAAGCGAGTGTTAACTCCAGAGATTTAACCGTTAACACAAGGTGATCTAGGTTACGTATTTGCATGTCATACCTTCTTTTTCCCGAAGAGTAAATCACATATAGCGGTTCTCAAATCAGTGAGGCTCGATCGTGAATCTCAAGTCCCCCTTATGAAGGGGAGGCAGCGTCGCCAGAGGGGTTTCCCCAAGTAGAACGACTGCCGTGGATGCGCGGGAGATCTTCCGTACCTCATCCATTCGAGAAACGCTATAAGCTGATTATTGCGTTCTCGTACAAGTCTGGTTTTTTGTAAGCGCATGCGATTAAGAATGCGCCCTGAACATTGGCTATAATCGCCCATGCTGTGTTGTTATTTTCTTCCTCAGACCTATTTATCGATCGACTCTCTCAATTTTCTCCGTTTTCTTCACAATTGAAATCGCGTCAAAAAATAAGAGAGGGCGAAGTATTTGGACTTCTAAGGTTTCATTTCACCCATGAGAAATCACTTCAATACTTCGCCCCGAGGGTCACATTGCCCGACTAACTAAACGCGAACCGCCTCAGCTTCCTTGCTAAAAAACGTCTCGCGAACCGTTTGTGCCATCTGAGACGGTAGCAAGCCCAAATCCGTCTTCGATTCGTTCGGCGTGGCGTGGTCTACCAGCTTATCGGGAACCCCAATCCGCTTCACCGGAACCAACACATCGTTATCCAACAACGCCTCGGCAACGGCGGAACCAAAACCGCCCATCAAGCAGCCTTCCTCCAGGGTCACCACCTTGCCAATCCGCTTCGCCAAAGGTGCAATCAACTCCGTATCCAGCGGTTTGACAAATCGGGCATTCACCACCGTGGCTTCGATGCCGTGTTCGCTGAGGATTTCCGCCACTTGCATCGCCGGGTACACCATCGTCCCGTATCCCACCAGCAACACGTCGTCACCGTTGCGCAAGATTTCCCCTTTACCGATTTCCAGGGGTTCCCAGCCTTCATCGGCTAGGGCCGCGCCGTAACCGTTACCGCGCGGGTAACGCATGGCGATCGGGCCGTCGGTATACTCGATACCCGTCACCAGGGCCCGTTGCAGTTCCGCCTCGTCTTTGGGGGCCATCACCACCATGTTGGGGATGCAACGCAGATAGGCGATATCGTACAGTCCTTGGTGCGTCGGACCGTCTGCCCCGACGATGCCCGCCCGGTCCATGCAGAAGAACACCGGCAAGTTTTGGATGCAGACATCGTGGACGATTTGGTCGAAAGCCCGTTGCAAGAACGTGGAGTAAATCGTCACCACCGGACGCATTCCCTCGCAAGCCAACCCCGCCGCTAGGGTGACGGCGTGTTGTTCGGCGATGCCCACATCAATATATTGTTGGGGCAATTTTTCTTGCAACTTGTCGAGTCCGGTTCCCGTCGCCATGGCGGCGGTGATGCCGAGAATTTTCGGATTGTCTTCGGCGAGTTTCACCAGGGTTTGGGCGAAGACTTTGGAATAGCTGGGGGGGGTGGGTTTCTTGGAGGGGTAAGCTTTGCCGGTGCCCAAATCGAAGGGTTTTTGGGCGTGGTAGCCGACGCGATCTTGTTCGGCGATCGCATATCCTTTACCCTTGGTGGTGGCGACGTGTACCAACACCGGACCGGGAATTTGATGAGCCTGGTTGAAGGTGGTAATCAGTTCTTCGAGGTTGTGACCGTCTACCGGTCCGATGTAGGTGAAGCCCAATTCTTCAAACACCGCCCCCACTTTGGGAACCGCCAGCCGCTTCATCCCTTCTTTGACCCGTTCCATTTCCGGGGTAAAGTTCTCGCCGAAGAAGGGGAGATGCTTGAACTGTTCCTCTAAATTATCTTTGAGGAACTGCACCGGGTCGCTGAGGCGCATTTTGTTGAGGTAGCGGGGAATCGCACCCACGTTGGGGGAGATGGACATTTCGTTGTCGTTGAGCACCACCAGCAGGTTGGTGTTGGGTAAATGTCCGGCGTGGTTGATGGCTTCTAAAGACATCCCTCCCGTCAAGGCCCCATCGCCGATGACGGCGACGCATTTGAAGTCTTCCTCTTGGCGATCGCGCGCCAGGGCCATTCCGAGGGCAGCGGAGATACTAGTGGAGGCGTGACCGGCCCCAAAGTGATCGAATTTATTTTCGCAGCGTTTGAGGTATCCGGCGACGCCATCTTTCTGGCGCAGGGTGTGGAAGCGATCGTACCGTCCGGTGAGGAGTTTGTGGGGGTAGGCTTGGTGTCCCACATCCCAGACGACTTTATCGCGATCGAGATCCAAAGTTTGATACAGACCTACCGTCAGTTCGACGACTCCCAGTCCGGGCCCCAAGTGTCCCCCACTCGCGGCGATCGTCTGTAAATGCTTTTCACGAATTTGACGGCAAATCTCTTCGAGTTGGTGAATCGATAGAGCTTTTAGTTGATTGGGGTGTGTGACTTCACTTAGATGCATATTTTAAATACCCAGCTTTGTGATGAGTTAAGAAGTGTAGACCGACATCCGTCGGGTTTCAAAGCGGCATGGGCTAAAGGTCTACACGTACCGCGATTCAATGGTTTGGATACCGATCGCAACGCTAGCACTCTAGAAACAACCCATGAAGCATTGATTATATTTGAATTGAGTCTTTCATTAGTTTGACTTAATTTCTCGATCTAGTACAGCCTCAAAAATAACAATTTAATACGAATTGCCAAAAAGTAATGGTATGAATCGCAAAAAAAGTGCTCGTCTTTGGGCAGCAATGAATTTGCGATCCCCAAAAGAGATCGACAGAATGCTCCTCAGAAATAATTGGGTTGCGATCGCCCCATCCACTAGAAGGCGTTAGCATCAGCCAGACCAACGGCTCAAATGCGATCGCTCCCTACAACCACCGTCCCCCCCGAAATCGCCAGCGGGGAAACAGGACGCGCATGAGACTTTGAGACACTAGGTAAACCCCCAACCACACGCAGCTGTAGTGGAGGGCAAACCAAGGCAAACTCAACGCTTGGGGGTCAATGCCGGGAAGTCCGATGGTTTTCGCGATGAATGCTAAAAAGAGGGCTTCCCAAATTCCGGTCATCAATTGTAGGGCGCCAGGCCAATCGCGATCCCAGCGAAATTTTTGTAGGGTATTGTAGAGGGTATCCCACAGGAGTCCGAGTCCGATAACGTAAAGCAAAATTAAGCCGAAGACCGGACTCGCACCGGGACCGAGAATGCCGAGGGTGAAGGGCAAGGTGATGGGAAAGCCGATAAGGGTGAGGAGTAAAATTCGGGTTTGCCAGCGTCCGATGAGGGTCGGAGTCATATGAATTTCGGTTGAAGACTGCAGCAGTTTGGGTGGGGTCAGATCGCGTTTCTTTTTAGCAAGAAAATCGCGAACATACTTCAGACGAATATTATAAGCGATCGCCTATGGTCATGATGAGTTGGGGTTGGTTTGGACATCAAATGTATATTTTTCTGTGAGCAATTTATCTTTTGAGTCTCAAAATTTCACGCAGATTCCTCAACTATTCCTTGAATGCCACTGGATGCTCGTTTCCCGAACGATGCGATCGACATATATTTTATTTGTATGGCAGTCGCCACTCTAGGCGCGGAAAATGCCGGACAAGTATTTATTAAACTGTGGTCTTTCCCCCGAAGCCCCCGAAGCCCCCATTGCTCCCGTTTCCTCCCCATTTCCCAAAATTTTTTATCCACACCCCTTGACTTTCCCCTTGGGGCAAAGTGTTTCCTAGGAATGGAAGCGCTCAGAGAGACGGATGCTTAGAATTAGTGATTTTGCCCAACTCAGTCGCATTTCCCCGAAAACCTTGCGTCTGTACGATCGGTTGGGGTTACTCAAGCCCACCCGCGTCGATTCCCATACGGGCTATCGCTACTACCAAGCAACTCAACTCCCCCGCCTCAACCGGATTCTGGTTTTCAAGGACTTGGGGTTTTCTCTCGAACAAATCGCCTGCTTGCTCGATGAAAACATCTCGATGGAGGAAATCCGAGGGATGTTGCGCTTGAAGCAAACGGAACTTCAACAGCGGTTACTCGACGATCGGGCGAGGTTGTTGCGTTTAGAAACGCGCTTACATGAAATCGAACAGGAGAAAAAAATGTCGAATTACGATGTGGTTCTCAAACCCGTGGATTCTCAATGGGTAGCCGCGACAGTGGGAATGATTCCCAACTATCAAGAGTGCGGTCCGGTGTTCGACGAGCTTTTCGATCGGGCGGCGAACTACGCTTTGAACAGCGGTCTTAAATCGATCGGGAGCGGGATTTCAATTTACCACGATACGAAGTTGCGCGATCGCGACATTCCCGTAGAGGCCGGGTTTTCGATCGCCGATCGCATTCCCAATGGCGATGGGGTGTGGGTCTACGAACTGCCGGGGGTGGAGACGATGGCGTGCGTGGTGCATCGCGGTCCGTTTGCGTCCTTGGGGCCAGCCTACAACAGCCTGCTTGCCTGGGTGGAAGCGAACCAATACCGGATTGTCGGTTCGACTCGCGAGGTCTACCTGCAATACGATCGCCACGGCGATCCCTCGGAATACGTGACGGAAGTGCAGGTGCCGGTGGAAGCCTTGGGCAATTGACAATGGACAATGGACAATTGACAATTGGGAACTGGAGTTTAGACAAAACCCTGATGGAGTCAGCATTTTAGTTTTTTAATTCTCTCGTCGAGCTTTCAACCCTCAAATCTGTCTAAACTCCAATTGGTCAGTTTTTGTATTCACCGCAAGAAATCAGGATGCAACAATCGCTGCATCCTGATTTTTTCTATAATTTTAGTGGAATTTACAACTCGAAAAGTAGGACTTCCGTATCTTGTTGGGCGATGAGTTCGAGTTGCGTTTCGTTTTCGATTGCCCCCCCATCTCCACTATACATTTCGATCTCGTTCAGAGTCATTTCTCCCTTTACCACTTGCACCCAACTATCGAAATTTGGGGAGAGGGAATGGGTGAGGGTTTCTCCAGCTTTGAGAATCGTTGAGTATAGATAGACATTCTGATGAATGGAAACAGATTCATCCCGACCATCCGGGGACACGATGAGGCGAAACGCACCTCGTTTTTCCGCTTCGGAATATTGCCGCTGTTCGTAACTGGGGTCAAGTCCTTTTTGAGTGGGAGGAATCCAAATTTGGAGGAAGCGAACTTCGTCGTTTTCTGAATGATTATACTCGCTGTGAGTCACCCCAGTTCCGGCACTCATGCGCTGCACTTCTCCAGCTTTAATGACGGAACTGTTACCCATGCTATCTCGATGTTCTAGGGCACCCTCAACGATATAGGAAATAATTTCCATATCTCGGTGGGGATGGGTACCGAAACCCGCTCCTCCGATGACGCGATCGTCGTTAATCACTCGCAGATTTTTAAATCCCATGTATTGAGGATCGTAGTAGTTTGCGAAGGAAAAGGTATGGTAGGAATCGAGCCAGCGATAGGATGCGCGTCCGCGTTCTTGAGATTTACGTAGGGTAATCATCGATATCCTCCTAACCGAGACTTTGGCATGATTCGAGAGAGACTTAATTCGTCATAAATTTAAGTCTGCGCTCCCATTTTTTCTCGAACCTAAAAAATTACGAAAGCTTTTCATGAGCACCATCACAAAAGGGTTTATTTTGCGAGTACTTACATTGACACAGTGCAACTTTTTTGGCTTCTTCGATTTCAAATTCGATCGGTGCAAACTCGCTTCCTTGATGAGCACCATCGCAAAAGGGTTGTTTTTCCGACTTTCCGCAACTACACCAGTAGTAGGTTCCCGGTTTGAGGTCTAAAAGAATGGGTTTAGTATCGGCAATAATAGGTTGTGATTGAGTCATTTTGCGTTCTCTTCTCGCGATAATTAATCTTTCTATTTATACTTTAAGGAAAGTACAGATATCCTGTAAAGTATGTACTTTAAAGTAAGATAGTACCCAAAAAGATACTATGACCGAAAAACAAGCCCATTCCGATCGCAGTACCTGTCCGGTGGAAAATACCTTAAAAGCGATCGGGGGACGATGGAAAGTTTTGATTTTGCGAGAACTGTTTGTCGAAGTAAAGCGGTTCAATCAACTTCACCGAGCGCTGCGGGGGGTCACGCAAAAAATGCTGACCCAGCAATTACGAGAAATGGAAGCGGATGGTTTGATTCACCGCCAAGTTTACCCCCAAGTTCCGCCTAAAGTGGAGTATTCTCTCACACCACTGGGTGAAAGCTTAAAGCCGATTCTCAATGCTATGCATGACTGGGGAGAGGACTTCGCACAACTTCAAGACCATGATGAAGCTCGATCGGAATAATTGATTTGTGTGAAGTCTATGTTTCGATCGCTGTTTTCACAATAATAGAACTGATCGCAAATGGATCGAACGGGCAGTTTTTTCCTGGAGATTTCGCTTCGATCGCGTTTCTCATATGAGTGAGGTCCAAAATCTAAAAGTTGAGATAGCAGGGATAATGCTTTTTCTTCCTTTGGATAGACCTTATCTCATTGAGAAGTACGATATACATACGATCGAACTGCCCATCAACCCCAACAGGCATTCTACGAGCGATCGAAACGGCAATGCCCGATCGCATCCCACCAACGATAACCAAAATTTGGCGATCGCTCCGTATCTGTTTAGATATTACAATCTTTGGGAAATTTCTCCACCGGACTTTTCCCCAGATGTTACAGATTGTATCGAACGAATTGGCAAGGTTTGCGCTCCTTGCTAGGATATTCGCAGTTAATAAAACGTGTTTGGGTTAAATGCTGTAATTAATTCATTACTATTTATCGCCACAAACCCCACAACATCGTCAAAGTCTTCGATCGATCCTCCTCAATTTCCTTCCCTTCAAAACACAAGTTTTGAGTAAGTATAAATACTCGTATTGACATAAGTTTTTTAATGTAGTACACGTTGAATTTCCATCTCCGGAAGACTCGAAATTATCGATCGCATTTTTTGCCACAGGTTCGAGGGCACTCGAGGTGTTTTGCTTCGAGCTTTGGTAGATACACCCTGGTTGAGAACCCCGATCGAAATTTGTAGGATGGGCAGTTTTGGGTGCAGTGAGTGTACTTTGAGATGAGCCATCGAACAGCCTATCGACCCAGCTTGGGTTCTACCCTGAGCCAAGAGCGCTATAATCTCAACGCTCGCAATAACCCGACGACGGACTCCTCACCCAAAATTAAAATCCGCCTCGCCAAGTGTTGCCACTTGTACCCCAAGCAATCGCGCTAAAACAGAGTCACCCGCAGCGATCACCACATCTGCTTCCTCCTGAGTGAGAATTAGCGACGCAAAGCCATTCGGCACACCTTGTACGGCGATCGTATCTTCCCCTGGGGTGAAATCGGTAATAGTATGGGGTCGTGCGGGAATTGGGGCGATCGTAAAGACATCTTCCCCCGCACCACCTGTGAGGGTATTATTGCCGCCACTTCCAGCAATCAAAACATCATCTCCAAGTTCCCCTCGCAAGGTATCGTTGAGACTTCCCGTTAGCGTATCGCTATCTTTGCCACCCAATAAAATATTACTCCCCATCCCTCCCCCAATTAGCTCGTCGTTCCCCCGATTTCCGTAGAGAACTTCCCCACCCTCAGCTCTGAGAACGTCATCTCCTCGGGAGATTGCCAGTACCAGTTGACCTCCCTCGACGTAGCGACCGCCGAGAAACGCTTCATCTTCTACCGTATGAGCTTGCACGTTGAAAAGGTAGTTCTTTTTATGCAAGCCCAATCCAGTAAACTCGACGATTCCCGAAGATTCCCATTCCCCCCGGACGCTGGGATTGTTAAACTGGGAACCCGCAGCCTTTTCGTCAAGTTCGGCAATGGGTGCGATCGTATCGGTAGCAGTATCGTAAGATAAAATGCGACCATCTCGATTTTCCGCCGCCATCACCTCGCCACCAAACGCCGTCTTGTCTTCTTGAACGATAACGTTACTGTTGCTATCGACGGTGAGGTTGTCAAAACTCACTCCTCGCCCCGGTCCGCCGGTATGAATCGCTTCGATGGTGAAATCCGCAGTCGGATCGTCGGGGTTGAGGGCAAAACGATACAGTTTGCCATAGGGGTTATCCGCCTCCTGGGGATTTAGGGTTGCCTCGAGCTGAGTACCCGTTTTCTCGAAGCTGCCGGTGGTCGCAAAGTAGAAGTTTCCGGGGTGGTTGGGGTCTTCGTGTATATCCTCCAAACGCCGGAAGTTCGTCGAACGCCCCTCACCATCTACCCAGTCGCTGAGGATAGCACCGGTGGGGTCGAGGGCAATTTCTCGGGGAACCGGCGTCCAGGTGGCGGCCTGAGGAACATCTTCCGGCAGCGTTTCAAAGTCGTGTCCGGTGACTTTGAGGACGTAAAGCTGTCCGTCGAGAAAGCCGTTCGGATCGGCTTCTGTTTGGTTGCCAACGTACATATACAGTTCGCCGTTGGTGAAGTCTTCCAAGGCAAACAGCACGGTTTTGTCGGAATCGGTTGCTCGGTATTGAGATGCGGGGTATACCTGCTCTTTGGCGTAGCGCCCCAACCCATCGAGTGCGAGGGCATTTCCGTCCGGTGTCACCGCCCATCCCCGACTGCGAGATGCTCCAGTGATGGGGTTATCGACTCCTTCTTCCGGGACGAAATAGATCGGGGCTTCGCTGCCACTGGCATCCACAAACCCCGATTCTGCCAGGTAGCCAGAACAGAAGCGATCGAAAGAAAAAGCATTACCCGTCTGAGCATTCCGATACTGCCCGGTGGTGGTCTCGAGGATGTAGGTTCCGGTGCTGTCGGTGGCGGTTTCAATGAGGTTTTACCCCCGATGGGATTCATGCTTTTATCGAAAACAAACAGGGAAATCCTTGCCCCTCGAATTTGACCGGGAATTGTCGAAGAAATATCCGATTCGCGGCTTTCAAAAATTTCGTGGTTGATCAAGGCGTAGTTAACATTTTCTGTTTCCCACAAACCGATGCCATCGGGAATCCCAGCGAAGGCAAAGGTTCGATTTGTTTGCCTAAAATTTCCGATCGTGCCTTCAATTTCTGGCACTTCTTGTCCGACGGTGAGTAATGGAATGAATTCGTATCCGGCTTCGGTTTCGGAAATATTCGTGACGTAACTCATGGATACCCTAAATTCTGAGTTGGCTTGAATGCTTTAGGTTTCCATCGGCGAATTCCAAATATAGCAATTTTGGTATCAGAATCTACCCGTATTCAGCTTTGAGTTTTTGAATCCAATCGAGAATCTAGAGCGATCGGCATTCAGCCGTTAGGCTTGGGCTTTAGACTCTCTAAAATAGCCCAAGTTTTAGGAAATAATTTTATCTTTTCATCAACCTAAAATTGAAAAATTAAAAACTTGTTATTCCCGAAAGTTCGTGTTAAGATTGTACCAATATTGTAAGGCTAGCCGGTGAATCTCGCGCCAACCGGCAGAGTGCCACCTGCCCAATTTTTTACAATCCTCATATTCCGGCTGTACGTTAGCGATCGAGCCATCCTTATAAGTCGCCACCTTCACTCGCACCGAGCCGTAGGGGGTCTCTACCGCCTGCATTTCCCGAGCCAGAATCGATCGCTGCTGGAGCGATCGACGAATTCCCAACGTCGTCGTCTCCCGAAACATCGTCGCCTCGCACGCCGCCACCCGATCTCGATGGCAAACCACACTCAGCAATACCCCCGGACGGCACTTCTTCATCCCGATCGGTTGAGAAAACACATCCAGCGCCCCCGCCTCAAATAGCGCCTCGAACGCATACCCGATCGCCTGGGGACTCACATCATCAATTTGGGTTTCCAAAAGGGCGATCGTCTCCAACTCACCATCCCCATGATGATGAGAATGCACCTCCTCCTTCTCTAAGCTCTCCCCCTCTCCCCATCTCCCCCTCTCCGCGTCCCCGCGTCC
>NZ_JBRJXU010000120.1:0-41620 GCF_057467645.1 Zarconia sp. | reverse complement strand
CCAACACAACGTGGTAGGTGGTATCGGCATCGATGCCGTAATCGAGCCATTCTCCGGCATTATTTGCCCATGCACCGAGGTTGAGGCGATCGCCATCGAGGAAAATATTTAAACCGTTCGTGCTTCCTCCTTCTTCGTAGATGACTTGCTTGCCTTCGAGGGTATCGGCGTTAAACCACAGTTCTACAGTGCGCCGGGTATGGTCTTGAAGATTGATTTGGTCGTGGTTGGGAATGGAAATCCGATCGTTGACCCCATCAAAATCTGTTGCGGTCTCGCCGCCAGCGACCAATCCCCCAACACCCTGGGTGGGTGCGCCGGAATAAGTTCCATCCACTGCATCCCCAAGGGTGCCGGAGTTGTCGGCAACGGTTCCGGTGGTTTCTCCCAAATTCCAGTAAGCAATGGGATTATCTTGGAGAAGTTGTTGACGAAGGTTATTTGCCATAGCGATGCATTTTTCGTTGATATGTCGTGAATTTGTGTCGTTTAATGACACGCAATCAAAAGGAAACCCAATTCCAAAATCTATGAGATCGGGCGTCAATTGCTATTGGATCTGGGAACTTTAGAATTAAATTCAGATCGAAAAAATTTGCTTACTTTTGTATTGAATTCGATTGATTTAATTACTTTTATTATGGATTATTGATTTTCGATGGTCACTAGAGATAACACCGAAAAAAAATTAGCAATCGAATTTAAATCTATGCTATTTTTTACAAAAAACACACAATTACTTATTGAAAATGATTTGTATTTTTCCTTGAAGTCAAATCTTGTTTTTTTTGTGTATGCATTAAATAATCTTTGCTTTTTTAATACCGTAACTTTACAAAAAAAATAAATGAAGATATAAATAATTTGCAAAAAAAATAATATTTTTTTGATAAAAATCTCAAGTCAGTCTGCAACTTTCGTGTGGCGTGATGTCGATGCTTCTCACTTTCTAACCAGGATGATATCGATGAATCCTGACTCGGACTTCCGGGCTGACATCGCGCATTCCCCGTGCTAATCTCAACAGTAGTTCTTCAATCGTTCTCGAGCGCGATCGCATATGGGCAGCCAATCCAAAGCTAAAACAATCTTTCTTCTCACCTCGATGGTAGGATGGCTGATTGTGGGTGCTGCTTTGATGTATCTCTCTCCCTTCATTGCCGACTGGGTTGTTGCATCCGATCGCACCCACACTTGGATGGAAACCCTCAGCCGTAGCGGTTACGATCCCATGTTGGGCTTCGTTGGAGGTGGCATCGTCCTCGTCGCGAACGTCTCGGGGTATATTCTCTGGTACCAGCGCTTCGACGGTAAAATTTAGCGTTGCAAGTTTGAGAACGTCAGCTTCGATTCAACAGGCTCTCCCCCATCAGTTCGCTCTTTTGCTTACCCTCACCTGTGTTGGTCGTCCCATGTTGCTGTGGCGACTTGAAGCGCGTACCCAGAGCACACACCACTTTCTTCCAAAAGCTAGCAAAACCCCCGAGAGCTGAACCTGAGGGTGTTCTAACATTCCTGACTATAGCGTTTTCCTCCTGTCACAATTGATATATCTTTATATATTTAAAATCACTATATAGCTATAATATAGTTTTTCGATAGTCTAAAAGCAAATCAAAGCATCTATTTGGACGATGATTTTGTTTGCCAAAACTATTCAGGTATTGGTTATTTCAGGAGTAAAAAATGAATAGACAAGTCGCTTTACAGGCATTGTCTTTACCAATGCGATCGATAACAGTTGCTTCGATCGCATGTTGGGCTATTAGTGTTGGAATACAAGCAGAAGCTGCTGTTATCTCAGCGACCGCTCGAGGCAGTTTGACACCACCAACGCAACTCTTCCCAGAAAGCGTCACTAATGGAGATTTTCTAATTGCTCCAGCAGGAGCTTCCCCTGGAGAAATTACGGGGGATAGAAGAAATGAAGGTACAAATTGGACCCTCGATTTCACCAACCATCCCAATTTTTCCGACTTTTCTACCTCAAAACCCTTAACATCGGCACGATTGACTTTAACCTTATCGACCTGTTGCGATATTTCGACAGATGCGGTGAGAATTCTCGGTTTTCCCGTTATCAATACCGAGCTCATCACCGAACTTCCCATCTCAGAAACCAATACCATCGATTTCGACTTACTAGATTTCTACACCTCGAACCAAATTTTAGAGGCTTTGTTTCCCTCGGGAATGCTACCATTCCGATACTTCGATGATGCGATCGTCTCTTTTTCCCAACTCGAACTGAGTAACGAGAACACTCAATCCGTGCCCGATTCCGTCTCCTCATTCGGACTGATGACAATCGGAGTGGTGGGACTGTTTTGGAAGCGTCAGCCAACACCGATCTATAGCAGTCGCCAGACCAATTAGGGACTTCCAAAGAAATAAGGTACCCGCTCGTTCCAGATATACGGTAAGGGTCAAGGGCCCTTGACCCCTACGTGGGTACGTTATTTTCCCGCCCGCCCCTTAGGACATCGCAAGGAGGAGTTGGGGAAGCAGGGGGAGCGGGGGCAGAGAAGTACTGGTGTAAGATTGGACGGCCCTAACCGTAGTGGCGACTGCTATAGGCGCGATCTTTGGGTTTCGAGTCGAGCGGTCGCTTCGTCGTTCTCCTCCGAGCCGGGGTATGGAGGTTGAATTAAGGTTCAATCTCAAATAGCTCCGTCTCAAATGCCTCTGTGTCTTCTTGTTCCTGTAAGGATTTCCAACCTGCATTCCACTGGGAACGATCTTTGAGAAGTTTGGCATTCAGCCAAAAGCGAACCGTCGGATCGCACGCCGCCACCATTTCGGCAAACACCCACGATCCTCGGTTCTGCCGATTGACCACGCGAAAATGTCGCCAGCCCCAAGTTTTCTCTCTTGCCGTCCACTTAGAACCCACCAAGTGGGGAAATTTTTGCTTTTTGGGCATAGATTCATCAACAAAGTGCGATCGCCGTTTAACCGTTGCCAATATAGCGCAAAATGTCCTCTAAACCTTCAGCGCAGAGTCGCTCTTCATTCTCGGAACGACTCGTCAACTCCAGCAGTTCCGATAGGGTCTCAGCATTAATGGGTTGCGATCGCCCCATGGCAGTCTCCAAATCGACGATCGAATGAGATGGGGATATATTTTTTCCCTTGGGAGTGAGATGAAAACGTTGCGTTAAACCTTTGAGAATGAGCATTGCGATAGATTTTGATGCCAACTACACTACCAACGATAACAACCCGATATTGGACGATCGGATCGTTGTGGTGGGTACGGTTTCTCAAGCGTAGGATGGGACGATCGGGTTGGGGAGATGGGTCAAATCGCAGTTGACAAATGACACGTTATCTTTAGAATCTAGTCCTGGGAAATCGAGGTGTCTTCCTTCCATCGAGTCAGGGGAACGCAATCGAGATCGAACCCATCCAAGGCTCGCGCGACGACAAAATCCACTAAATCTTCGATCGACTGGGGGTTGTGATACCAAGCCGGAATCGCCGGGACGATGCGCACTCCCGCCTCCGCTAGCGCCGTTAAATTGCGCAGGTGAATCAAGCTAAAAGGGGTTTCGCGCGGGACTAAAATCAGTTTGCGTCCTTCTTTAATTTGCACGTCAGCGGCCCGTTCGAGCAAATCGGAACTCATACCTGCTGCCAGCTTCGCGACGGTGCTCATACTGCAAGGCATTACGATCATGCCCAAGGTGCGAAAAGAACCACTGGCAATATTGGCTCCCACGTCCCCAGCTGGGTGACAGCGGAGTTTACCCCGCGTTTCTACCCCCGCCAACTCCCGCCAAAACTGGGCTTGGCGATCGGGGTCTGCGGGCATTTTGATATTTTGTTCGGCTTGCCACACCATATAAGATGCTCTGCTTGCCACCAGTTCGATCGCATAGTCCGCATCAAGCAGGTATTTGATCGCGCGTACTGCATAAATTAAACCCGAAGCCCCCGATACGCCCAGTATCAAGGGTCGGGTTTTCAATTGAGTTTCTAATGTCACTGCGGGAATGGGGAATGGGGAATGGGGAATGGGGAATGGGGAACGGGGAATGGGGAACGGGGAATGGGGAACGGGGAATGGGGAATGGGGAACGGGGAACGGGGAATGGGGAATGGGGAATAGGGAATGATCTCCTTGTCCCCTTGTCTCCTTGTCCCCTTGTCTCCTTGTCTCCTTGTCCCCTTGTCTCCTTGTCTCCCCGATCTCCCCACCTTCAGAGGTCAATCCTCATCAGCATCAAAATAATCGCCGTTGGGGGCTTCGCTGCCGCCGCCAATGGGGGCCAGATCGATTTGTTGGCGATAGTAATCGACGCTTTTGACCTGTACGTCTACCCGATCGCCCAAGCGGTATTGCTTGCGGTTTTTGCGCCCGACGAGGGTTTGCTGGCGAGAGCGATACTCGTACCAGTCATCCTTGAGAGAAGAGACGTGGACGAGTCCTTCCAAGCGATTGGGGGCCGCTCCTTTTTCTCCCGATTCGAGTTCGACGAAAAACCCGTAGGACTGCACGCCGGTAATCAAACCTTGGAATACTTCCCCGGTACGTTCTTTCATCGCCCCAGCTTTTTGCAGGCCGTTCAAATCCTCTTCGGCTTCGATGGCCAATTTTTCCCGTTCGGTTTGGGAAACCACCACCCCGTTCAACTGACTTTCGAGTTCGTTGTGAACTTCTGGGGGTAAGACGTTCCAGTTAATATTGCCGTGGCAGGAGGAACTGTGCAAATCGACCCGATCCTTCGATCTCGTAGAACGGCGATCGCGCCCTCGATCGAACACGGCGTGCAACACTCGCAATACCAACAAGTCCGGGTAGCGCTGCATGGGGCTGGTGGCGTGGGTGTAGCCCGATTCGATCGCCAATCCGAAATGAGCACCCGGCTTCGTGCTGTAGTACGTGGATTTGAGAGTCGCTTCGAGCAAATAGGTTAGAATTTTCTCATCGTCCGACTCGAGGAATTGCTCGGTAAATTGCTTGAAATCCGTCGAATCTACCGCTTCTTCATCTTCGAGCCACAGTTCCACTCCCATGCCGCTCGTGAGTTTCATCATATCTTGAACGTCGTTCAAATCCGGGGCGGGATGGACGCAGAAAATCCCGGGAACGTCGAGGGCTTGAAGATGTTCGCCGACGCACTGATTGACCAGAACTGAAAACTCGCAAACCATCGCCCGAACTGGCAGCATGGGCGAGACAACCATCACCCCCAAAACGTCTTCGTTGTCGAAATGGTTGTGAATTTCGGGCAAGTTTAACTCGCAGGCCCCTCGCTGCAATCGCTGTTCTCGCACCCCTTGGCTGAGTTTCCAGAGTCCGTCGAGGGTTTCGAGAACTTCTTTGGGTAGATCGACTTCACTGGCATCCCCATCGCGATCGAGGGCCGCTTGGGCTTGGGTGTAGGTTAAGAGGCGATCGACTTGAATGACGCTCGGTTGAATCTCGAAGCCGAGGGTTTCTCCTTGCTCGTTGACGGTGACGAGAACCGACATGGCGAGGCGCTCGACATCGGCTACCAGATTGCAGGCCTCTTTGACCTTCTCCGGTAGGAGGGGGAGAATCGTATCCCCGAGGAAAATACTACTGCCCCGGCGGCTCGATTCGCGATCGAGGGGAGAATCGGTTGGGATGTAGTGGGAGACATCGCTGATATGAATCCCAATTTCCCACTCCCCGGATTTTCTCAATTTTTTCAAGCTAAAAGCTCGATCGACGATATCGCTCTTGGAGGCATCGTTGGCAAAGGAAACGGTGAAAGCTTTACGAAAATTCTGTCGGTTGCGCAGATCGGTGCGCTTGAGCTTCCCCTCGATAGCATCGTCCGCTTTGAGGGCTTTGGGGGGAAAGACCCGAGGTAAATCGTGCTTGCAGCAGACAATATCGATATCGTCGGCGGCTTCGGCATCGCTACCGAGAATTTGCGCCACTCGTCCGACGGGTAGCGACGACCCCAGGGGATAGCGGGTGACTTCCACGTGAACCAGGTAATCGATCGCCTCTTGCAAGTTGGTGCCGTTGGCATTGAGTTCGATTTCAAAGAGCAGGCGATCGTCGAGGGGAACGGCGCGGTAGCTACTTTCTGCATCTTTAATGCGGGCGAGGACGCTCGGATTGGCCCGTTCGAGAATGAGCTTCACTTCGCCTTCGGGAGAACGACGGCGACTACCTTCTTTGATGACTTTGACCAGCACCCGATCGCCGTTCCACGCCGTACTCAGATGGGATTCCCGAACGTAGATATCTTCGGCCCCTTCTTCATCTTGAATGGCAAAGCAAAACCCTTTACTCGAGCATCTGAGTTTGGCTTCGACAATGTCTTCTTCAAATTCCCGTCGATACCGTCCCCGATCTTTGATGAGAACGCCAATTTTTTCGAGAGCTTCTAGGGCAATTTGGAGTTTGGTGAGGGCCTGTTCGTCCTCGCATTCGAGTTTCTTTTCTAAAACTTTTGGGGCGACTAGCTTGTCATCTGTAAAGTTCGACAGCAGCGTTGCGATTGAAAATTCCATGTAGTGTTTTATATCCTTACTATCTTAGTGGGTGGTCTCCTTCATCAGTTGGTTGTTTGTTGCGACTGACGACCGAGGGATACGGGGCAGGGAACGGGGGCAGGTTTGCTTGACCGTTCGCACAAGCGGACTTGCTCTAGTCGGAATCCCGACGCTTTTCCTGTTAAATCTGCCCTTGCCACCATTCAAGTATGGGTGCAACCTTGGTTGAGAAGTGGGCGCGAACCTCAAGTCATGCGATCGACGCTTCCCCGATCTCTAGTGCGAGGACTCGGACAACCGGAGTTTCGCATTTAGAAGTTCCCATTACAGGCGTTAGAGTTGAAGGTTAGGGGACTTGCCCGTGTTTCAACCACATCTACCCCGCAGTATCTCCAGGGTGAGAGCCTCTAAAACCACGGGCAACACGTGTGCTGAAACGGAGGAAGTTCGTGGGGCAAAATCGATACAGAATTGCCACACTAATGAAGAATCTTCCTTATTCTAGATTTAACCCTCTTCTGGCACAAGCCATTATTGAAGAACTTTGAAGAACTTCATGGAGTCAATCGTGTTATCTGAATTTCGAGAACGCTATCCAACTGGGAGTTTGATGGGTGAGTTAATCGGCGTTGGCGATGACAGCTACATCGTCCGGGCGATCGTCGAGGTGGAGGGAAAACCGATCGCCACCGGTTTGGCTGCGGCGAGTACCGTTGAAGAGGCAGAAGATCGCGCCCGGATGCGAGCACTGGAAGTCTTGGGGCTGTCGCCGCGCCCTCTCGATGCAATCTCGAGATCGACAATCGAGCATCAATCGGTCGCGATCGCCCCCCCGCCACCTCACCTCCGGTCTTTCGAGGTCTCCCAATCCCAACCTTTGGAGAAGTCAGCGTCTGAGGATTGCGTTGGGACTCAAGAGTCAGATTGGGCGCACAAGAGGGAGGATACTTCGAGCGAAGGCGAAGAGAGCATCGAACTCGCAGACAATCTCGAGCGGCTCATGAACAAAACCACCCTCGAAATTCGGAGATTGGGCTGGAGTGCGGCCCAGGGTCGGCGCTACCTCGAACGAACCTACGAGAAGCGATCGCGCCAGCACCTCACCCGCGAGGAGCTTGTCGAGTTCTTGGCGTATCTCGAATCCCAGCCGACTCCTTAAGCCCAAAACAACCTTAACTGACCGCAGCGAGCTTGTGGTTATCGATCACTTTATCGATTAAACCGTATTCGACGGACTCTTCGGGAGACATGAAGAAATCCCGTTCCGTATCTTCTTCGATCCGTTCGAGAGGCTGACCGGTATGGTCGGCGAGTAGCTCGTTGAGACGACGTTTGGTCTTGATGATTTGTTCGGCTTGAATGGCAATATCCGTGGCCTGACCTTGCGCCCCCCCCAGGGGTTGGTGAATCATAATCCGAGAATGGGGCAGGCTGAGGCGCTTGCCTTTGGTTCCGCCGCTGAGCAAAAACGCACCCATACTAGCAGCCAATCCCATGCAGATGGTGGAGACGTCGGGACGGACGTAATTCATCGTGTCGAAAATCCCCATCCCGGCTGAAACGGAACCGCCGGGGGAGTTGATGTAGAGGTAAATATCTTTTTCGGGATCGTCGGCTTCGAGATACAGCAGTTGAGCCACAATATTATTGGCTAGCTCGTCGGTGACGGGCTGTCCGAGAAAGATAATCCGCTCGCGCAGCAGTCGCGAGTAGATATCAAACGCGCGTTCCCCACGTCCAGACTGTTCGATAACGGTTGGAATCATTGATTCGCCTACAGATTTAGGGTTTTTCTTATTCTAGTACGGTGGCGAAACCCTCAGTGCTATCGTCGTTCGTAATAACCCAACATCGGAACCCAAGGTATCAATGGACAACAAGCAAGGGACAGCAGACAATAAGAACATCGTTTATCTTTTTCTGTTTGCTTTCTCTAATCTTTCGCAAATCTCCAGTTGTTCGAGTACGGTCAACAAATCGCTTCGGTCGATCCGGGTTTTCTCAAACTCCAACCCAAACCCTAGATTGTAGAACGAGCGCCCGATCGAGTTTTTAGAGACTCGGAATTGGATTGCCCAATTGGAAGGCCGCGATCGCCCACTCGAACTCAGCAAATTTACTGTAGCCGTATTCAAGAAACTTTGCTTAAATACAAAACAATATGGCTAAAACACCCTCGAGTTCGACTAACTCAGATCTTCAAAAACTCATCGATCGAGTTCTTGAATCTAATCAAATTACCCGTCGGGAACATCTGCAACTCACTTCTGCAATGCTTTCCACCAAAAACATTACAGAAGAAAATCATCGTCAAATCAATCGGATTTTCGACCAAATTCAAATGGGTCGTCTCGTTGTGTTAGAGAATCCACCGGGATAGTAGAGCTTCCTGGGTCTACCGATCGCATTTGGGGAATATCGATCGGGGACAACATCAAGGGATGCAGATAGTTATAGAACGTATTGCTTGGTTTGAGGGGCGCAATTGAGATCCAGCTCCGCTCCGTCCTGCATTCAGACGAGCGTTGCGATCTTTTTTGACCCGGCACACAGTAGTCTCAAAAGGAAAAACGAGTGAGCGCAGTCAAACCCACGATTTTAGTTACCGGAGGAGCGGGTTATATCGGCTCCCATGCCACGATCGAACTGCAACGATCGGGCTACGATGTCATCATTCTCGATAATTTGGTTTACGGTCATCGAGATTTGGTCGAATCGGTTTTGAAAGCCGAACTCGTTGTTGGCGATACCAACGATCGCCCCTTGCTCGATCGCTTGTTTGCCGAACGCGAGATTGCGGCAGTTATGCACTTTGCCGCCTATGCCTACGTGGGAGAATCGGTTACCGATCCGGCGAAATACTATCGCAACAACGTCATCGGTACCCTGACTCTCCTCGAAGCGATGGTGGCGGCGAACGTGAAGAAGTTCGTCTTCTCGTCGACTTGCGCCACCTACGGCGTTCCCAAAACGACTCCGATTCCCGAAGCTCATCCCCAAGATCCGATTAATCCCTACGGTCGATCGAAATTGATGGTGGAGCGCATCCTGGCCGATTTCGATCGGGCCTATGACTTTAATTCGGTGATTTTCCGCTACTTCAATGCTGCTGGGGCCGATCCGGAAGGTCTCCTTGGGGAAGACCACAATCCCGAAACTCACCTCATTCCCCTGGTGCTGCAAACGGCTCTGGGAAAACGGGAATCGATTTCGATTTTCGGTACCGATTATCCCACCCCCGACGGAACTTGCATCCGCGACTACATCCACGTGACTGACTTGGCAACCGCTCACTGCCAGGGTCTCGAATATTTGCTCGACGGCGGCAAATCGGAAATTTTCAACTTGGGGAACGGCAGCGGATTTTCTGTCAAAGAAACCATTGAAGCCGCACGCCAGGTAACTGGACTCGAAATTAAAGCTGTAGAGTGCGATCGCCGTCCTGGGGACCCTCCAGCTTTGGTGGGTAGTAGTGAGAAGGCTCGCGACATCCTCGGTTGGTCGCCGCAATACTCGGATATCGAGCGAATTTTGACCCATGCTTGGCAATGGCACCAGCGGCGACACGGGTAATTTCGAGTCCGGTTGAATCTCCATAATTTCGATCGTCCCCTGGCGCGCATCGCGGGGGATTTTTGCTGGCTCAATCCGGACTCATTGCGGATGCTTACTCCAGCAGTCAGGCTGACTTGAGATGTGCTGGAGATGTGCGGATTTCGATCGCCTCCCTTGACAAATTACCTGCAAACAGTAACAATATATACAGAAATAAATACGTTCATCCCGATTTAGTCGATCTGAAACCCATTTCAAGATCGTCTGGGGACGGAAGTAGGGACAAATCCCGAAGGAACGCGCCTCTTGTCACAAACTCTTCATTTACGTTTTAGGAGGCGAAGATCGTGAAACTCACATATCGTGGAGTTACTTATAACTACAATCCCCCCGCAGTCGCTGCGCCAGAATCTCAAGCGATTGAAAAAGCTGGGAAATATCGGGGTATTGACGTTCGATTCCGCAATCGCAAGAAGCCACTGATTTTGCAACCCACTCTCGATCTCAAGTACCGAGGTGTGGCGTACCATCCGGATCGATCGGTTCAACCCGCAGCCGTACCAACTCCCGCTCTCTCCCTTGCAGATAAAGCTCGCTCGTTGATGATGGCAGCGACTGTAGAAAGCGATCGCCGCGGGCGATCGATGTTGACTCGGTTAGCGGCTGAAGTGGGTGTGGACCTGTCCTAAGCCATCGACTGAGCCCGTAAGCGGTGTCGAAATAGCTCGGGATGGGTTTGAATGGAGTATTCCGATCGATCGGCCAAAATATGGCTAAACCCGTCCTGAGGGAATTTTCTATCGCTTCCGACACCGCAATGTCCACACCAAAACTGCAAAGCCAACTGTCATTCTTCATCAGTTGGGGAATTTATACCCTATTTAACGCGCTGCTGCTCGCATATTCCTTGACAATCACCGATCGCAGCATCGTATCCGGGTTTGCCATCGAGGGTGCAAAAACAAAGGCGATCGTCGCTTTGGCGATCGCCTTTGTTCTGAATCTAAGAACGTTTATCCTCACCCAACCCTTAGGAAAGTTAACGAATGTAATTCTCGATCGCTCGTTAAGAGCGCCCAATCCGCAATTATTTTCTCAACTCGTTACGATTCTCTCTTTTAGTCTTTCTTTCCTGTGGGATATTATCTTCATCGGTCTTATATTCGGAGTTTTTCAGTTTTTCTCATTTCCTATTTTTTTCTTTAATTTCATCACTTTTAGTTTTGCAATCCTCTCGACAGAAATTTGCTCGATCGTCCTTTCTTCAGTCTTCAATAACTCATTACTGCTCTTATCTTGGAATTACATTATCAGTTCCGTAGGGCGATCGTTTCTCCAAGACTCCGAGCTGATTCTAGAAGTCCCGCTATCGGCTACGTTCAAAAGTCTGGGTAAAGGCTTACTGTGCTTGGCGATCGAAATCGTCCGCTGGTTGATGATTCCGATGGCGTTGTTGCTTTGCGCGCGCTGGGTTCCTGGTGTGAAAGTGGGTAGCTTGTTTGTTGCCGGAACGGTAGCGGTATTGAACGAATTAGCAATTTTGCTTTCGATGAATTTTTTCAAGCCATTTATCGAAATGACGTTCGAGCGATCGAAATCTATCTCTAGTGGGTTGTACGCGCTCGTTCTCATGTTTATACTACCGCTCCTCTTTAGTTACTGGTTTTTCTGGCTACAACTGAGCGATCGATGGATTCAAGGATTTTCCCTAGAAGGAACTTGGGCGTATCTTGCCTGTCTGCTGGCTCTGAGTTTAGGCAAATACTCCTTTAAAGAGTTTTATAACGGTCTTCTTTTGCGCGTTGGCGTTCCGGCTTTCTTATTAGAAATGGATGACGAGATAGAGGAATAAATCACGTCAGGTGCGGGATCGAAAGTGTCGGGTTAGGGTGGGGTGTGGGGTGTAGGGGTTAGAGTAGGAGGCGATAGCGAGTGCTTGGATTTCATTGGAGCCGGTGGGGTTCGAGGTTCTTCGACTCATGAGTCGAATCCACATCAGCACCAAGACTTTCAACTATCCTTAACCCGAACTCACGTTATATCAAGTTCGGATAATTCGTTACAATTAGGCGCGATTGCTGAATTTGTTCTCCCGAATCTCCCGAAGCGCTCGTTGTCCCCCGAAGCTCACCTCAACCGGAATTATACGTATTTAACCGAACTTGATATTATGCCTTAAACACCATCGCCGGGTCGATGCGAGTCACCTTCTGAATCGCAAAAAACGCCGAACCCACGCACATGGCTACGGTAATCCCCAACACTCCTGCTGCCGAAATGGGGGTAATCAGCAAAATAATCCCCTTATTCGCCACCCAAATTCGCAGTCCCAAACACAGAAGCATTCCCGGAATATAGCCTAGAATCGCCATCCACAAGGCTTGCTCGATAATCACGCCGTAGAGAACGCCGTCGGAAGCCCCCATGGCTTTAAGGGTGCCAAATTCCTTGATGCGATCGGACACCGATGAATAGAGAATTTGCGCCACCACGATCGTTCCCACAACCACCCCCACTACCGCACCGAGTCCGAGAACGAAGCCCAAACCGGTGCGCACTTGCCAGTAGTAGCGCGTCAAGCGAGACATTTCCTGTTTCGTATAGGCTTTGGTTCCTGGCAGTGCCGCATCTAAACGTTGCTTGAGTGCTTCAACATCGACACCGGGTTGGGCGCCAATTAAAACGTAAGTAATCGGATCGGTTTGACTTATCGGTTGGATGGGAGGAATCTCCGAGTCTTGGGAATCGGACTCCGAGCGTTCGTAAACCGTCGTACACTCAAAATCTCCCTCAGTATTGACGCGACAGTTCAGCCGCGAGGAAAATCCAGCGGTGGCATAGGTATTCGTGGTTTCCAACGAGGCAAATACAAACGTACTCGAGACGATCGACTGACTGCCTTCTGTCAAAGCAACAATAGTCGCCGGTAGGGAATCGACGTAGGCACGATCGCCAACACCCGTCGATTGCAGCGACGGCAATCGGCTGCGGTCTACCATCACCGCATAGGGTTCTTCGAGGGCTTCGAGATTCCCGGCAACCACTGTTCCGGGTGCAAATAATCTTCCTCTGGGGTCGAATCCCACCAGCTTCAGGGGACTGGTTTCCGCGCCCTCGGGTCGCCATCGACCGCCTCCCAACATAATTGCTTCGGCTTTGGCAACCCCTTCCACATCCTCGGCTCGATCGACCATTTCGTAAAGCAGCGGATCGGTGAGATCGAAGTGTACCATCTTCTCCGACGCCACCCAAATATCGGCATCCGAGCCTTCGATGAGTAACACCGTCGATCTCGTAAATCCGCTGAGTAACCCCGTTTGAATCGTTACCAAGCTCACGGCAAACATAATTCCCGCCTGGGCAACGAGAAACCGGGGAATATCTTCGAGTAAGTTTTTACGAGCAATAGAGGTCATCGGATTTTGGGGGTGTGGGGGGTGGGGTGTGGGGTGTTGGGTGTGGGGTATGGGGTATGGGGTATGGTCTTATCTTTGCGTCACCGCGTCCCCCATCTCCCGTTTCTCCCCCTGCTCCCAATTCCCCATCTCCTGCCTCCTATAGCTTACGCCTCATCCATAAAGTTGGATTCCCCCCGTTGCTGTTCTTCCACGAAATCCTGAATCTGGGTGCGGTATTTGCGCAGGGTTTCGTCAACCCAGATGCGATCTTCGCTATTGGCAAAGATATGGACTAAGGGTTCTCCTGCATCGGGTAATACCAGCACCCAGTTGTCGCTATGGGGTTCGCAAACTTTGACGCCGTCGATGAGTTCGACTTCATCGCCAGCATGGGTTTCCACCATGTGACGCATCAGCGCTCCTTTCACCGTCCAGGGACAGCGAATGGTGTGGCTGCGATGGTAAACGCGGGGGAGTTCGGCGCGAATTTGACCGAGCGATCGCCCTTGCAAGGATTCCATTTCGATCAGTTTGGCGATCGTGAACATGGCATCGAAACCGGGGTGAATTTGGGGGAAGATAAAGCCCATTTCGCCACTACCGCCGAGGACGACATCGGAATTATTATCACAGGCTTCCATCAAAGCTGTGGGATTGGCTTTGGTGCGAATTACCCGAGCATCGTGGCGGCGCGCGATTTGTTCGATCGCACTGGAGGTATGCACGGGAACCACCACCGTGCCGCGGGGGTGGGCGGTCAAAATCATATGAACGATTAAAGCGGTGAGCATTTCGCCTCGAATCGGCATCCCCGACTCGTCGACGACGATAAATTGTTCCCCATTCGCCGAGACTTGGGCCCCGAAGTTGGCACGCAGGGCCTCCACCACTTGCCCTAACTGGGTGAGTAAGTCTTCCCGTTCTCGGGAGGCGAGGGCGAGTTGATTGAGGCTGGCATTGAGGACTACTGCATCGCAACCGTATTTAGCAAGCAGGCGGGGGAGAACGGCACCGGACACGGCGTAGGCGTAATCGATGACGATTTTGGAGTTACTGTTGCGGATGGCTTCGACGTTAAGGTGTTCCTCAAATCCGATGCTGTAGTTCTCCAGCATTTGAGTGGGGTAGATCATATTCCCAATTTCGGAAATCTGCGCCCGTCGGATATCTTCTTTGAAGTAGGCCCCTTCGATTTTCTTTTCTTTGGCTTTTTTGATGTTGATGCCTTTGCCGTCAAAAAATTCGATCAGCAGGCAGTCGGGGCGATCGGGATGAATCCGAACGTGGATGCCGCCGGGAACCTTAAGGGTCGGGGCGATGCTGCGGGCGACTGGAATGGCGGTGGCTTCGAGGTTTTGCACGTTTACCCCGACAGACATCAAACCGGAAATGAGCGATCGAGTAACCATCCTCGAAATGCGACGCTGATCGCGAGAGACGAGTACTTGGTCGCCGAGTTTGAGGGTCGATCCGTAGGCGGCTCCGAGTTTAACGGCAAATTCCGGGGTGATATCGATATTCGCTAAACCGCTGACACCTCGCTGTCCGAAGAGGTTGCGATGGGCGGTTTGTCCCCAAATCAGGTTAATGTTCAAAACGGCCCCGGACTCAATTTTTTTACTCGGCCACACCCGCACGCCGGGGCTGATTTGGGCTTCTTCTCCGACGGTGGACAATGCCCCGACGACTGCCCCTTCTAGGATTTGCGCCCGGCGATCGACTCGGGTGCCTCGGGAAATGACGCAAGCTTCCAGGTTGGCTTCTTCACCGACGATCGCCCCATTCCAGACGATCGGGCGTTTTAAATGGGCATCGGCCCCCACGGAAACGTTATCGCCAATCACGGTTCCCCCTTCGATCTTGACCCGAGGTCCGATCCGACAGTTATTGCCGATGGTAGCTGGGGCTTCGATTTGAGCGGTGGGGTCGATATAAGTATTTTGACCGATCCACAGTCCGGGAGATTTTTCTTCGTAGGCAAAGTCCATGGTAACTTCGCCTTTGAGTCCGTCGTATTGGGCTTCGCGGTAGGCTTCGAGGTGACCGACATCGCACCAATAGCCTTCGGCGATGTAACCGTACATCGGTTCGCCTTTATCGAGGAGGAGGGGGAATAAATCTTTGGAGAAGTCGCATTCTCGATCGCGCGGTAGGTAGTCTAGGACTTCCGGTTCGAGGATGTAGGTTCCGGTATTGACGGTATCGGAGAAGATTTCGCTGGCGGAGGGCTTTTCCAGAAACCGAACGATGCGCTGTTGGTCGTCGGTAATCACCACGCCAAACTCCACGGGGTTGGGAATGTGGGCCAGAACCAGGGTCGCTTTCGAGCCTTTTTCTTTGTGAAATGCGATCGCCGCACTCAGATCGAAATCGGTGATGCTATCCCCACTAATGACGAGAAAGGTATCGTTGAGTAAGTCTTCGATATTTTTGACGCACCCAGCTGTACCTAGGGGTTGCTCTTCTTCAACAGCATAGGTCATTTGTACCCCGAAGTCTTTGCCATCGTGAAAGTAGTCCCGCATCACATCGGGAAGGTAGTGGACGGTGGCGATGACTTCCGTGATTTGATGTCGCTTGAGTAGATTGACGATATGCTCGGCGATCGGACGATTGAGTACTGGAACCATGGGCTTGGGTAAGTCGCAGGTGAGGGGTCTCAGCCGCGTTCCAGATCCACCAGCCATCAACACTGCTCGCATAATATCTCCTTTGGGTACGACGCGATTGGGTTAGGAATTCTTTTCACTCAGAATCTGTTCGGTCTGTATGGGTGTTGGTTGTCCCGACGATCGCGCAGACTTCTACAGGTCAATGTACCAGAGGGACTGCCTCCAAGTCTTTACCTTTCTTTAAGAAATTACGATGGGGAAGGAGGAATCTGGAGTTTAGACAAAATCTCGCTCGAATCGGCTACAAACCTTACAGGGTAAGCGTTTTATTTTTTCGAGCGTCTCCTCTCTCGTTCAACTCTCAAATCGTCTCAGAATAAGGGTTTGACGGTTTGAGCCATTAAATTTGTCTAAACTCCAAAGGAATGGGGGCGAACTTTAATTATTTCCATCTAAAAATCGATCGCTATTTTTACGATCGGAGGGGTCTATTACTTATTACTTATCACTTATTACTTAATATCTATTCCCGAATCTCTCTGAGCAGTTGATAAAACGGTTCCCAATTATCTTCTGCAACGATCGGTTCCCAAACCGCTTCAATATTTGGGCGGACTAGAGAGACTTTTGCATTATATTTTCGCAGGCGATCGCCCACTTCATCTAACTCTCGATCGGAAAAATGTTGCAAAATACGGTGGTAAACCTGTCGCCAGGGTTGTAATATTTTCGAAGGCTCTGCTTCTGGGAAAATTCGATCGAGATTCTCTCGCCAATCTCGATCGAACTGCTCTCGAAGCTGAATAAAAAATTCGTGATACCCCACATCATTTTTACTCAGTAACGTGACCGTAACTTGGCATAATTCACGGGTATCTTCTGCCGGTAAAGAATCAAACCCCAACCGCCGCCGCAGATATTTTTCGTAGGCTCGATGGTAAATTTCATCAAATTGAGCTAATCCTTCTTCCATCTGCGATTTTGCCATAACCGCAGCTAAAGGCGCTTGCAACATTTCCAAATTCAGCTTGCCGACGAGGGGTTGGTTGCCGTAACTGTAGCGTCCGTAATAGTCAAAATAGGCAGCGGTAAATTTGGGGTCGTAGGTGGGAATAAATGCATAGGGACCGTAATCGAAACTTTCCCCGGTAATCGACATATTATCGGTATTGAGTACGGCGTGGCAGAATCCCGCCACCATCCACTGAGCTGTCAGGTCCGCGACTCGGCGTACCAATTCGCAGTAAAAAGCTCCATAGATTTCCTGTTTTGCCGCCCGCGAATCCTCCACCGAGGGCACAACTAAATGGGAATAATACCAATCGATAACGTTATCTAAAAGCAGCTCGATTAAATCTGGGCGGCGTAAATAGCGCAACCGCTCGAAAGTGCCGAAACGAATATGCGATCGGCTCCATCGCACCATGACGCTCGATCGTGTTGGCGAGGGTTCGTCTCCCCGCCAGAGTTGTTCCCCGGTTTCGATCAGACTCAAACAGCGAGAAGTACGTACTCCCAGCCGATGCAACATCTCGGAAGCGAGCACTTCCCGAACGCCACCCTTCAGCGTCAGCCGTCCGTCTCCTCCCCGAGAGAACGGCGTGGTTCCGCTACCCTTGGTACCGAAATCGTAAAGTTCTCCATCGAGACCCCGTACCTGTCCGTACAAGAAACCCCGTCCGTCTCCCAAATGGGGATTGTACTCGCCGAACTGATAGCCGTGGTAAGCCATAGCCAAAAACGGCCCTACCCCGTTAAACATCCCAAAGGCTTCGACAAAATCATCGCCGGGAACCTCGTAGGGATCGAGTCCCAGAAGCGCGAGTACGTCGTTATTGCGAAACCGCAGCACGTATTTAGGAAAATCCGCCGCGTCAACCACCTCGTAAAAGCGATCGCCCAGGGACTCGAACGCGGGTTCGTAGGTTAGGTTGAGGAAGGCATTTCGGGAATTCAAGAATTGTATGGGGAATGGGGAACAGGGAATGGGGAATGGGGAATGGGGGAAGACAAGGAAAAATGTAGCTCCCCAAGCTCCCCAAGCGCTCGTTGCCCAACTCTAACTCTGCCGATAGGCTTCCATCCCCACGCAGGAACAGACGAGATTACGATCGCCGAACGCATTATCGATCCGTCCCACGGCCGGCCAGAACTTCCGTTCCCGCGTCCAGGGGGCGGGGTAGGCGGCTTCTTCTCGGCTGTAGGGGCGCTCCCAATCGGAGGAAATCAGGGACTCTGCGGTATGGGGGGCATTTTTGAGTAGATTGTTGGCTGCGTCGGATTCTCCCGATTCGATCGCCGCAATTTCTTGACGAATCGCGATCGCCGCATCGCAGAATCGATCGAGTTCAGCCTTCGACTCGCTTTCAGTCGGTTCCACCATCATCGTCCCCGCCACGGGCCAGGATACGGTGGGGGCGTGGAAGCCGTAGTCCATCAACCGCTTTGCCACATCTTCAACGGTGATGTTGGCAGATTTTTTGAGCGATCGCAAATCGAGAATGCATTCGTGGGCCACCCATCCCGACGTACCTTTATAGACGATCGGGTAATGGTCTTCCAAACGGCGAGCCATATAGTTGGCATTGAGAATTGCCAGCTTCGTTGCTGCCGTCAAACCATCGGGCCCCATCATCCGAACGTACATCCAGGAGATGGGTAAAATACTCGCACTGCCCCAAGGGGCGGCAGAGATTGGCCCAATCCCGGCATCACTGACGGAAATCACCGGATGACCGGGTAAAAATGGGACCAAATGCGCCGCCACTCCAATCGGCCCCACACCGGGGCCGCCGCCACCGTGGGGGATGCAGAAGGTTTTGTGTAAATTCAAATGGCACACGTCCGCCCCAAAATCCCCCGGACGGCACAATCCTACCTGGGCGTTCATATTCGCCCCATCCAGGTAAACTTGGCCGCCGTAGCGATGAACGATGGCGCAAATCTCGGCAATTCCCTCTTCAAAGACACCGTGGGTGGAGGGATAAGTGACCATCAACGCGGCCAGTTTTTCGGCGTGTTTTTCAGCTTTCGCTTGCAAGTCGGCAATATCGACATTGCCAAACTCATCACAGGCAACAGCCACCACCTTCATGCCGCACATCACCGCACTGGCGGGGTTAGTGCCGTGGGCGGATTCGGGAATCAGACAAATATGGCGATCGTCTCCCCGACTTAGGTGGTACGCCCGAATCGCTTGCAGTCCGGCATATTCCCCTTGAGACCCGGCGTTGGGTTGGAGGGAGACCCCAGCAAATCCGGTAATTTGGGCCAGCCATGTTTCCAACTGCCGGAACATTTCCCGGTATCCTTCGGTTTGGGCGGTGGGGGCGAAGGGGTGAATTTGTCCGAACTCGGGCCAGGTCACCGGAATCATCTCGGCGGTGGCATTCAGCTTCATGGTGCAAGATCCCAAGGGAATCATGGAGGTGGTCAGGGATAAATCCTTCTCCTGAAGCCGATGGAGATAGCGCAGAAGCTCCGTTTCCGATCGATAGGCGTTGAAAACCGGTTGGGTGAGATAGGGGCTAGTTCGGGCGAATTGGGGTGCGATGGGAGATTCGATCGCGGAGTCGATGCCCTCGAAGGTGAAGGGTAGGGTATCAGTTCCGGCAAAAATTTGCCACAAATCCACTAAATCGGCAGTAGTGGTGGTTTCATCGAGACTAATGGCGATCGAATCTTCCCCAAATACCCGCAAATTCATCTGCCGCGCCTCGGCCCCATCTAAAATGGTTTGGAGAGGTCGATCGCCCAACTCTACCCGCAGCGTATCGAAGTAGGGGGCATCCCCGAGGACCAATCCCAACTCTTGCAATCCTTTACCCAGAACGGCCGTCAATCGGGCAACCCGTCCGGCGATATTGCGAATGCCCTCTGCCCCGTGATACACCGCGTACATCGATGCCATCACCGCCAGTAACACCTGGGCGGTGCAAATATTACTCGTGGCTTTATCCCGGCGAATGTGCTGTTCGCGAGTTTGCAGGGCCAAGCGCAGGGCCGGTTTGCCGTTGGCATCCTTGGATACGCCGACCATCCGTCCGGGGATTTGCCGCTTGTAGGCTTCTCGGGTGGCAAAATAAGCGGCGTGGGGACCGCCGTAACCCATGGGAACGCCGAATCGCTGGCTGCTGCCGACAACGATATCCGCCCCGAACTCGCCGGGAGGGGTGAGTAAGGCAAGGCTGAGAAGGTCGGCGGCAACGGTGACGATGGCTTTGGTTGCGTGGGCTTTGGCAACAAACTCGCTGTAGTCGTAAATCGCCCCATCGGTGGCGGGATATTGCAGCAGGGCACCGAAAATGGGGGTCTCGAAGTCGAAGCTTTGCCAATCGCCGACAATGACCTCAATTCCCAAAGGATTCGCCCGCGTTCTCACCACGTCGATGGTTTGGGGGTGGCAGTCGGCAGCCACGAAAAAGGCGTTTGCTTTATTCTTGCAAACGCCGTAACTCAGACTCATCGCTTCTGCGGCTGCCGTCCCTTCATCTAACAGAGAAGCATTCGCAATCTCCATCCCCGTTAAATCCATCACCATCGTTTGGAAATTGAGTAAGGCTTCCAGGCGACCTTGGGCGATTTCTGCTTGGTAGGGGGTGTAGGCGGTGTACCAGCCGGGATTTTCCAGGATATTTCGTTGAATCACGGGAGGTGTGATGCAGCCGTGGTATCCCATCCCGAGGAAGGAACGATACACTCGGTTACCAGAGGCGATCGCCTTTAACTCTTGTAAGGCTTCGTACTCGCTTTTAGCTGCAGGCAAGTTCAACGACGACTGCATCCGAATCGATGCGGGAACCACGCCATCAATCAACTCATCGAGACTCGAAATGCCCAGATACTCTAGCATCTGTCTGATGGTTTCGGACCCGGAACCGTTGTGGCGACCGACGAATTCCCCTTGCACTTCTCGATCGTCTGACCCTTGGGGTCGATGACCGTTGGATGGGTTGCGATCCTGACTGGGTTGCGTTGCTTGGGAAGGAGCGAGGGGATTGAGATCGAGCATAAGATTTGGCTTGGCGATCGAAAGGGATTCTAAAGCAGGGATTCTGAAGCATGGAGGTAAAGACGTGCCCGAAGGCAAGTTCATGCAATATACCTTAATGGCAATGTGACTTTCTTTACCAGCTCATACTTCTAATTAATAGTTTGCAATAAATTTAAAAAATCGGACACTTCTGAATGTCGGGGAGTCTTGGGAGGCAACGCTTGCTCTCGGGGAGTTGGGAGGCAACGAGCGCTCGACTTTCTTCGAATTGCCCCGTTCCCCCATTCCCCTCTTGGCTCCCGATGCTGCGCCGGCTCCCGATGCTCCCCATCACCAAAGTCCTACTCGTCTCCCTCAACTTGAGCGCGATACTCATCGGCGGACATGGCTTCGAGTTCCTCATCGGGGTTATCCAGACGGACTTTAATCAACCATCCCTCTCCGTAGGGATCTTCTGCGAGTCCTTCGGGGGATTCGAGGAGAGGTTCGTTGCGATCGATTACCGTTCCCGACACCGGAGAATACATCTCCTCGACAGCTTTCACCGATTCCACCGAACCAAATGTTTCCCCTTGTTCGACGGCATCCCCAGATTCGGGCAATTCTAAGAAAACGATATCTCCAAGTTCTTCCACGGCAAAGGCGCTGATGCCAATGGTAGCAATCTCGCCATCCAAACGGACGTACTCGTGGGAATCTTGATATTTCAGGTCTTCGGGATAGTCAACCATGCTACATCCTCACTTTGCTGACTAGGGTATAGAGTAATTACACTAACTTACAATCCCTTGGGACTTAATTGGGACTTATGAGTAACGAGTTTAAAGAATTTCTGAAAAAGGTCGGTAGCGGGACTCACACCGGTCGCGACTTAAGCCGCCAAGGGATGGAAGTGGCGATGGGGATGATGTTACAGCAAGAAGCGACCCCCGCTCAAATTGGTGCGTTTTTTATCGCCCATCGCATCAAGCGCCCCACCCCCGAAGAGTTGGCGGGGATGTTGGATGCCTACGACGATCTCGGACCCTGCGTACCATCCCTACCGGCAACTCTCAACCCGTGGCAAAACCGCGTCACGGTACTGGGTTGTCCTTACGACGGGCGATCGCGTACGGCCCCAGTTACCCCGATTACCGCTTTGATTTTGGCGGCGGCGGGGGTTCCGGTGCTCATGCACGGGGGCGATCGGATGCCCACGAAATACGGCATCCCCTTAACTGACATTTGGCGGGGCTTGGGGGTGGATTGGAGGGCGCTGAGTCTCGAAGAAACCCAACAGGTACTCGCCTCCACTGGATTGGGGTTCGTATACATACCCAAACACTTTCTCCAAGCCGCCGATTTAGTCCCTTACCGCGACCAAATTGGCAAGCGTCCCCCAATCGCGAGTTTGGAGCTAATTTGGAGTCCTTATGCCGGTCAGACCCATCTGGTGGCGGGTTTCGTTCATCCCCCCAGCGAAGATCGATTTCGCATGACTTTAGACCTCAGACAACAGACTTGCTACACCACGGTGAAGGGATTGGAAGGCAGTTGCGATTTGCCCCGTTCTCGCACTGCAATTATCGGCGTTTTTGGATCGATTGACCCGGATCGGCCCCAGGAGTGGGAACGATTGCACTTGCATCCGGAAGAGTATGGGTTGGGGGGACATGATGTACCCCTCGAATCGGACGAGAAACTCATTGAAGAATTGCACGCCGTCATCCAAGGAGAGTCGATCGAACTGACGAAATCGGCGATTTGGAACGGGGGATTTTATCTCTGGCGGTGCGGGGTTTGCCCCAGCCTAGAGTCCGGTTTGGAAAAAGCTGCCGGGTTATTAAAGGATAAAGTTGTTTCCAATCAACTCGAAAAAGCGATCGATTGTCAATCGTCAATTGTTAATTGTTAATCGTCGCTTCCCAGACTTTCATCGTGTCGATATACTGGACGAATTTAACAACTTTGCCATCTTTTAACGTCCAAATCGATGCGGTGGGGGCTTCCATACTTTTTCCTGTGGCTTTGTAAGTTCCTCGATCGAATCCTAGGGTAATAATCCGATCTCCCCCATCGATAAATTCTTCCACATGGGCTTGAAAGTGCTCCCATTGGTCACCAATTTTTTCAAAGACTCCGGCAAATACCGCATCGGGTCCGATAAACGTCCCGCCGTAGGGTAGTTTTTCTGATTCGTGCCATTCGACGTTGGCAGCAAGAATATCGAGAATTGTATCAATTTCTCCCTTTTCAAACGCTTGGTAGAGGGTTTTGATAATATCGAGGTTATTCATATTTTTCGTCGAATCATTTAGGCGATCGATCCAAGATCAATGACTCAACCCTATCTCAATATTTTGATTTTAGCGGGGGGAAAAAGCTCTCGCATGGGACAAGATAAAGCCCTCATTCCCTGGGATGGCGTTCCCTTATTGCAGCGGGTGTATCGGACGGCAACCGAGTTGAACGCACCGGTTTGGGTGATGACTCCCTGGAGCGATCGCTATCGCGAAATTTTACCGCCTGAATGTCAGTGGCTGCCGGAATCTCAACCCCTCGGTGGCCCCCTCGTCGCGTTATCTAAAGCCTTCTCGCAGCTATCGGGGGAATGGATCTTGTTGCTGGGGTGCGATTTGCCCCTGCTAGAAGCCGATATTTTGCGCCAGTGGATCGATCGCCTCGATACGCTTCCAGAATCCGTACTGGCAATGGTTCCCCAACAAGATGAAGGTTGGGAACCCCTGTGCGGTTTTTATCGGCGAACGGTGCACTCGGAGTTAGATCGGTTTTTAGCGAGTGGGGGGCGATCGTTTCAAAATTGGCTGCCGAACATCTCCGTTCATCCGTTATCTCTGGGTGATGCTGAAGCCAAAATGTTACGCAACTGCAACACGCCAGAGGATTTATTGAGTTAGGTGAGATGGGGGAAGGGGAAGACGCGGTGATGTGGGAATGGGGAGATCGAGAGAGCTTTAAACTGCGGTATTCATTTTCAACAATCGATTGTCAAGTGTCCATTCTCCATTGACTCTCCCTCAGCCATTGACAAAATGGAGGTAAGTCGCTTCCCAATTTTCCTGACAACGTTGAAGATACCATGACCGCAACTCCAAGCTCAGACTCATCAGACTCAAATGCCGCGCCAGCAAAGCATACCTCCTCAACGAGTTGCAGTCCTTCAGTTCGATCGCCCCTAGAAAGAATTGCGGCCAATGGACCGGGTATTCTATTTCAGTTTTGCTGGTATCCCGAGAGACCGCAATCGTTTCCTTTCGTGAGTACTAGTGCGAGTCGCCTTCTCGGACTCGACCCGGCTGCTATTCAACAGGATGCCCAGCATTTGATCGCATTCATCGAATCAGACGATCGAGCGAGTTTCGACACATCATTGCAAGATTCGATCGAAACCCTACAAACTTGGGAATGGGAAGGACGGCTAGAGTTACCATCGGGAAATCTTCAAGAGATTCGCCTCTCGGCCGAACCCGAACTTCAAGCAGATGGGGGAATTTTATGGGATGGTTTGATAATTGCCACCCACCGATCCGTACCCACAGAATCTTCCATAACCTTTTCGGCAAAATTTATCACCGATATTTTTAATAGCATCGCCGATCCGATTTTCGTCAAAGATGACGAACACCGATGGATATTACTGAACGATGCCGCATGCGATTTAGTAGGCTACAGCCGCGACGAACTTCTGGGCAAATCGGATTACGATTTTTCTCCCAAAGAGCAAGCCGATGTGTTTTGGGAACGAGATGAATGGGTTCTCACCACGGGCAAAACCGATCGCAACGAAGAAGAATCGACAGACCATCAAGGGATTACCCGCACCCTTTCCACTCAAAAATCCCTATTGGTCGACGATCTCGGAAATCGGTTTCTGGTGGGGACGATCCGAGATATTAGCGATCGCAAACTTGCGGAAGCCCAACTGCTCGAATCCCAACAACTCCTACAACTGGTACTCGACAACGTTCCCCAAGCCATTTTCTGGAAAGATCGAAATTTGGTTTATTTGGGATGCAATCGCAACTTTGCCGAGGATGCCGGACTCGATTCACCATCTGAAATTATCGGGAAAACCGACTGCGATCTGCCTTGGACTCCGGAAGAAGTCGACTTATATCGGGAATGCGATCGCCGGGTGATGGAATCCGAACGAGCAGAGTTGCACATTGCACAAACCCAACAACAAGCCGATGGCAAGCAAGCTTGGGTGGATACGAATAAAGTTCCCTTACGAAACGCGAAAGGGGAAATCGTCGGGGTTCTCGGCACTTACGAAGATATCACCGATCGCGTCGAAGCCGAAGACGCTTTGCGAGAAAGCGAACGACGGTACGCTAGCCTCGCGGCTGCGGTTCCCGTGGGCATTTTTCGGACTGACGCTCAAGGATCCTGTATTTACGTCAACCAACGCTGGTGCGAGATGGCAGGACTCACTCCGGAGCAAGCGAAAGGAATGGGTTGGGTCAAAGCCATCCATCCCCAGGATTGCGATCGCGCCATCGCTCAATGGTATCGCACGGCCCAAACGGGAGAACCCTTTCAAATTGAAACTCGATTTAGGACGCCAGACCATCGAGTCACGTGGGTTTTCGCGCGAGCCGTTGCAGAACGAGATGAGAACGGCGAGGTGGTGCGGTACGTCGGCACCATGACCGATATTAGCGATCGCGTCCGGGCCGAAGAAGCCTTGCGAAAAAGCCAACGCCGGTATGCTACCCTGACGGCTGCAGTGCCCGTGGGTATTTTCCGCACGGATGAGGAGGGCAATTGCCTTTACGTCAACCAACGCTGGTGCGAGATTGCCGGACTGACATCTGAGGAAGCTCTGGGGATGGGTTGGGTACGGGCCATTCATCCCGACGATCGCGATCGTGTGGCGGCCGAATGGTATCGCACCGCTGACGCTCGGGAACCCTTTCGCTTGGAGTATCGCTTCCAAACGCGCGACGGCAAGGCAGCTTGGGTTTTCGGTCAAGCGGTTGCCGAACTCAACGAAAACGCGGAAATTATTGGCTATGTGGGGACGGTAACCGATATTAGCGATCGCGTCGAAGCGGAAGATGCACTGCGTGCTTCCGAACGAGACTTGCGCACGATATTTGACAGTGCCTACGATGGGATCTTCGTTCACGATTTAGAGGGCAATTTTATCGATTTCAATCAAAAGGTGCTGGAAATGTACGGCCTCAGCCGCGATCGTGCTAGCTCCCTGAGCGTTTCTCAACTTTCAAGTCCTGACAATCCCATCGAAGAGTTACCCGAAATGTGGCAACAGGTTTATGAGGGAGAAAAGTTGGTATTTGAATGGATCGCCCTGCGTCCTTTTCAGGGGACAACCTTCGATGTAGAGGTCTGCCTGCAACGAGTTACCCTGCAAGCACAAGATGTGATCTTAGCCACGGTACGAGATATTAGCGATCGCAAACTTGCCAAAGCCAAACTCCAAGATCAGGAGCAATTTTTACGCAGTATTTACGATGGGGTCGAACATTTAATTTTCGTGGTTGATTTATTACGCGACGGTCAATTTTGCTATAGCGGTTGGAATCGGGCGACAGCTTGTGCCACAGGGATCGGTTATGCAGATGCCATCGGTAAAACCCCCCAAGAAGTCTTTGGAGAGGTAGAAGGAGAAACAATTCACCAGCGGTATACCCAATGCTGGACATCGGGAAAAACCATGTCCTATGAAGAATGCCTGACTTTACAAGAAGGACCAACTTGGTTTCTGACGACCCTCAATCCTTTAAAAAATGCCCAGAGTCAGGTGTATCGATTGGCCGGAACGACATTTAATATTACCGATCGCAAACAAGCTGAATTACAGTTGCACGAAAAAAAGCAGGATTTAGAAAAAACGCTCCAAGAACTCAAAAACGCGCAAAGCCAACTGATTCAGAGCGAAAAAATGTCGAGTTTGGGACAGTTGGTTGCCGGAGTCGCTCACGAAATTAATAACCCCGTCAATTTCATCTACGGCAATCTCTCCCATATTAACGATTACACTCAAGACCTTTTAGGATTGCTTGAAGTCTACCGAGAATGCTACCCCTCTCCCATTTTGGCGGTGGAAGAAGAAATCGACGCGATCGAGTTAAATTTCCTAATCGAAGATTTGCCGAAAGTGCTCCAATCAATGAAAGTGGGAGCCGATCGCATTAAGGATATCGTCCTCTCGTTGCGAACCTTCTCTCGTATGGATGAAGCCCAAATGAAAGAGGTGGATCTGCACGAGGGAATCGATAGCACCTTGATGATTTTACAAAATCGCCTGAAACCGAAACCTCACTTCCCGGAAATTGAAATAATTAAACACTATGGAGACCTTCCCTTCGTCGAGTGCTATGCCGGACAACTCAACCAGGTTTTTATGAATATTTTGGTGAATGCGATCGATGCGTTAGAAATGGAAATCGAGCGCGATCGCACCTCCATTCCCCACCCTCAAATTCAGATTTGCACTCAACTCTCGACGGATGGCTGGGTTTCTATTTCGATCGCCGATAACGGTCCGGGAATTCCCGAGGCGGTGAAGCAAAAATTATTCGATCCCTTCTTCACCACCAAACCGATCGGCAAAGGAACGGGAATGGGTCTGTCCATTAGCTATCAAATTATCGCCAAACGCCATGGGGGGTGTCTCGAATGTATTTCCGCACCGAGACGGGGAACGACGTTCTCGATTTCAATTCCGTTGCGGCAAAGTTGAGTCCGTATCGAAGCGAACTCGACACAATTGACAATGGCCCATTCACTCTTACATTTTCAACTTCGATCGCATATACCGTGCCGCTTTCACTAAAATCGGATCGATCTCCTCAAACCGGTCGTCCCCCAGCAACTGCCGTACTTCTTCGACCCCCTCTGGCGATGGTGGCGTCTCTTGGGTAAATCCGGCTTCGATGGCCTGTAGGTGCGGCATCTCGACTTGTAATCGAGAGGCGATCGAATGTAAGTACATCTGTTCGCGAAAATCGATTGTGCCATCCGCGGCCGACATCTCGTATCCGAAAGCCACCAACAGCAACTTGGCCGACACCGACAGTGGATTAGAGAGGGTGAGTAATGCCTGGGGGTCGAGAAAAAGCTGTTCGCGATCGATTCCCCGAATCGTCAGTTGCGTCAGGTGGTAGACCTGGTCATCTTCATCGAGCAACACATCCAACGTATCGAGCAATCGCGCCTCTTCTTCGGCCACAACCACCTTATCCATCACCATGACCCCTCGCAAAACCGCGATCGCCGCTGCGACAAAAACGAAGAGGGGTCGAATCGATCGCGGATTCAGATCTTGCCCGGTAATTTTGGATAATAAATAGACAACCTCAGAGTTGACCTGCCAAGTATTCATAATTTTATCCAGAGTTCGGAGTGTGGGAAATCGAGGAGAAGTACGAATCGTCATTCACCACCGACGATCGAGCGCCGATTCTCAATTGACTTTTTTCAATTGTCTATCGTTCTCCGAGTCCTACGCCAAAACGATCCCGGTCAAGATGGCAAAACCAATCCAAACATTTTGACCGAAGATTTCACCGTAGAGGGAAGGAGGCAATTGGGCCGGCATCAACCGTTTAAACTGCCACATCCAGGCGATTGCCGAAAGGGTAAGGGCAATCCAAAAGCTCCATCCTAAGGTCATCTCCACCCCCAGAACCGCCAACATCGCGATCGTTCCCAGAAAAAAGACTCCCACGGCGATCGCCACGTAATCCCCGAAAAATAGGGCGCTGGAGTTGACCCCGAGCCGGCGATCGTCTTCGCGATCGGCCATGGCATACACCGTATCGAAGCCCAACGTCCACAGAACCGTCGCGCCCCATAGCCACCAAGTTACCGCCTCAAGGCTTTCAGTCACCGCACTCCAGCTAATGAGTACGGCAAATCCCCAGGCGATCGATAAAACCAGCTGCGGCACGGGGAAAAAACGTTTGGCTAGAGGATAGCAGATAATCACCGGTACGGCCGCAACGCAAAGCAAAAAACTCAACCGATTGAGATACAGTGCCAAAACTGCCGCACACCCGAGGGCGATTACTGCAACGATAATACCCGTCGTCACCGACAGCGCGCGGGAGGCCAGAGGTCGATTTTGAGTGCGATCGACCTGGGGATCGATATTGCGATCCCACAAATCGTTGACAACGCAACCGGCAGCACTCGTGGCAAGGGATCCCAAAATCACGACCCCCACCAACGGTAGCGGTGGCGTGCCTCTCGCGGCCAAAAACACCGCCCACAACGCCGGAATCATCAGGATGAATCGTCCGGCTGGCTTATCCCACCTCAACAAACGAATGACAGTTTTCCAAATCGGTTCCGATTGCGGCTGAGTCAACATAATGGCAAATTTTAGAATGTAATCGATATTTGAAAGGATAAGGGGAATGGGGAAGAGAGTTAAAAATTAAAAATGCAAAATGCGCGTAGGAGGAATAGAGAAGAGTGAGGGGGTTTAGCCTTGCAACTGACCCATTGTCAATTGTCAATTATCCATTACACTCTCCCCTGCCTCCCCACTCACTCATGCACCTCTCCATCCGGCATCGTCGCCCGAGAGAGGTTCGTACCTTTGAGATTCGCCAAACTTAAGTCGGCCTCAAACAAGTTCGCCCCGCAGAGGTTGGCATGGGAGAGGTTGGCTTTAGCGAGATTCACTTCGAGTAAATCCGCCTCCCTTAAATTCGCACCACTCAAATCCGCACGACTCAAATCCGTTCGGGCAAGATTGGCTAAGTGCAAGTTGGCTTTTTGCAGGTTTGCTTCTTTAAACTTGGCGCTCGCCACCAAAGCACCGCTAAAGTTAGCTTCGAGCGCACTTGACCCCATCAAATTGGCTTGCGTCATCACGGCATTACTCAAATTCGTCTGGTTTAAGATGGCTCGGGTTAACTTTGCCCCCCGCAAGTTCGAATGGCTCAAGTTGGCCCCAGTTAAGTCGGCTTTCGTCAAATCGGCATGGGTCAAGTTGAGATCCCGCAAGTCGGCATTGCGCAAGTTCGCCCCCCGCAGGTTAACGGGTTCGTACACTCGCTTTTCATAGCGGAGATTCGCCCCCCGCAAACAGGCCCCCCGCAGACAGGCGCCGCTGAGGTTCGCATTGCGCAAATCGGCTTTGCTCAAATTCGCATCGAGCAAATTAGCTAAGGCCAGGTTTGCCTTGCGACAGTCAGACCCTTGTAAGTTCGCCCCATGTAAGTCGGCGTCGCTGAGGTTGACTTGGCGCAAATCCGATTTATATAGATTGATACCGCTCAATTTTCCGTGAGAGAGATTGGCATTTCCCAAGCTAACCCGACTCAAATAGGCAAAAACGAGACTCGCTGATTGTAAATCGGCACCATTGAGATTTGCCCCGAGCAATTCGATACCGTTGAGGTTGACTCCTCGCAGGTTTATCCCGGCAAAATCTATTTCACCGGCTTCGTGTCTTTGCAGTAATTCGTTCGCATTCACGATCGATATCAATGAGATTTTAAATGAAAGTTTGACGATTTTAGAGATTCGGACAAATCTTAGGGATAAACAACTTCCGTCCAATCTAGAGACTGACGATCTCGTTTGCGCCCGTGAATTTGAATTTGCTCGATCGTACTTATTTCTAAGTCTACGATCTTTTTCTTCACGAATGCGATGAGTCTTTGAGGATTGAGTTCTCGTTCGGATTCAAAGACAAGATGCAAGCAGCCATTTTTGATAGTGGCTAGGGTGGTAATCTCTCGCATTTTCAAGGTTCGATCGAGCTCGACGATCCAATCCTTTAGGGCGATAGGTTCGATGGTTAGATTCGCCGCTTTATCTTCTAGAAGAGCATCTTCGGGTGATTCTTCGGGTGGGGAGGTTTCGTTTTCGACATTCTCAAAAGCGGTTGACACAAATGCCATTTCTTGCTTGGACAAGATATCTTTAATCATCGTCAGATGACCTTGAAGCTTCTGGGTGAGGCTTTGTAACGCTTGGTATTTGAGGGACACTCGCTCGGATTGGGGTTCTTCTCTCAAACGATCGTCTAATCGGCTCTCGACTTCTGATAGCGTATTTTGAAAAGCTAAGGTTGAGTCTTTGACTTGTTGATTGACAACGTTTTCAATTTCTTGAGCCAAGTTCATTTTTCGGAAGAGGGAATCGGCAACGAGATCGGCAATCTTCAAAACTTCCCCCTCGCTAGAATTGTCATTTCCCATCTTCTGAGAGTACGGCGTTTTCACATTTCCGTCTCGATCGAACTCTACACTGCTGCTCGGGACTTCTAAAGCCAAATTTAGGGTTGAGGAGCTGTGGGACAACTCATCGGGACGACGATCGAGCGATGGACTTTCGCTGTCGTCGTAGCTGAGTTGAGAATCGGGAAAATCGTAGTTGTCCGCAGCATAAGAAATGGTTTGTGCCGTATCATCTCCACCGTCAAACTCTAGGGCCGGCTCGCACTCGTCTAAATCTTCTCGATCTTGAAAAATAACCGCCGGTTCTGAGTTTTGAGGATGCCATTCAACTTCAGTCGCATCGGTATCGAAAAGCTGAGTTTCGTCGTCATCATCATTCAAGTTTAATGAGTCAGAAACATCTTCAACTTCATCATCGTAAAGTCGATGCATATATTTGAAAATCATGCGAGCGGTTTCTAAGGTTTTTTCATCACCATCTTGAGACATCGCTCCGGCTGTTTCATAAAGCTTTTCTTCAAGTTCTACCAGCGTGGGTGACTTGGCATACAAATTTTTGAGAAGGTCGTAAAATTCTTTGGATTTTAAAGCTAACCAATCTCGGGGGCTGAAATCAAACGGGCGATAAACGACCGAAAACACCAAGATTTTGGCTTGCAAAGGATTGGTATGTTGGACGATTCTGGTGCGAACTTCAAATAAATCTCGCGCGTCGGGCAGGCGATTTTGGTCGGTCGAGGTCATCATGAACGGTCAATAGTTGCAGTCATTAAATCGCGCTGGGCGCGGGAAATCGAAAACCGGAAATTGGGATCGAAAAGCGGGTCACCACCGCGATTCTAGCAAGTCTTTGTGACCCGAAGGCTATTCGAGGGCGATCGCGCGGGGTGAAGTCGGGAAAGCCGGGGAGGCTTCGGGAGGCAGAGGAGGCGAAATTCTTCCTTGTTCCCATTCACCCTTCTCGAGGTCTCCTTCACGGAAAATAGATAACCATAGAGCAGGTGAGGAGCGATCTAAAATCTAAAATCTAAAACCTAAAATTATCCCCATCGTTGTACTCTTGAACGTAGGTGTTGCGGCGCGAGCTTGACGGCGATCGATTGCACCGTGCAAGATGATTCCCGAGCCAGAGTCTCACGTGCCTCTCACACCGACAGCGATATCGCTACTAGGTCTGGCCCGATGACTCATTTAGTACCCACTCTTCCCGCCCAATGGTCTCCCAACGGGCAATCGCTTGCGATCGAACCCACTTTGGCAGCGATTGATATAGGCACCAACTCCGTTCACATGGTGGTTGTCAAAATTCAACCGACCCTACCGGCATTTACAATCGTCGCTCGCGAAAAAGAGACCGTCCGGCTGGGCGATCGCGATCCGAGAACGGGCAATCTCAAACCCGAGGTGATGGAAAAGGCGATCGCGGCCCTGGGTCGGTTTCAAGAAATCGCTCGCCATAGTAACGCGGACGAAATTGTTGCCGTCGCCACCAGTGCGACCCGCGAAGCCCCCAACGGTCGAGACTTTCTCCAACAAATTCAAGCTCGATTGGGTTTGGAGGTGAGTTTAATTTCCGGTCAGGAAGAAGCACGCCGCATTTACCTGGGAATTTTATCGGGGATGGAACTCAACAACCAACCCCACATCGCGATCGATATTGGTGGCGGTTCCACGGAGCTGATTTTAGGGGATAGCTACGAACCCCGCAGCCTCAGCAGTACCAAAGTCGGGGCCGTGCGCCTGAGTGCCCAGTTCGTGACCACCGACCCCATTAGCCACCGAGAATTGCAATACCTGCGCGCTTACATTCGGGGGTTGTTAGAGCGTCCCGTTGAAGATTTGCAAGCGTACTTGCGTCCGGGGGAAAAACCCCGATTGGTGGGAACGTCAGGCACCATCGAATGTTTGGCGAAGATTCATGCGGCGCAAACCAGCGGCACGATTCCCCAATCGTTACAAGGATACGAAGTGTCCCTCGACGACTTGCGCGATATCCTCAAAAAGCTGCGCAAACTCAGCTACGAAGAGCGCATCCAAGTAGCGGGGGTCTCCGAACGCCGGGGGGAAATTATCGTCGCCGGGGCGTTGATTCTGGTGGAGGCGATGGAACTGTTGGGAATTGGGTCGATTTGCGTGTGCGAGCGATCGCTGCGGGAGGGGTTGATTGTCGACTGGATGCTCGATCGGGGCTTGGTGGAAGAGCGGCTATTCTATCAATCTTCGGTGCGTCGCCTGAGTACCCTCCAAATCGCCCAAAAATATCAGGTCAACCTCCAATACGCCCAGCGCGTCGCCCAGTTTGCCCTAACACTGTTCGATCGCACTCAACATCAACTCCACCACTGGCAGGACTCAGAACGGCAGTTACTCTGGGCTGCGGCCGTGTTGCACAATTGCGGGTTGTATGTGAGCCATAGCGCCCACCACAAACATTCCTACTACCTCATCCGCAATAGCGAACTCCTCGGCTATACGGAAACAGAAGTGGAACTAATTGCCAATCTCGCCCGCTACCATCGCAAGAGTCTACCCAAGAAAAAGCACGAATCCTACAGCAACCTGCCGAAACTCCAGCAACACATGGTGGAAGAACTCAGCGCACTACTCCGGCTGGCTGTAGCGCTCGATCGCCGTCAAATTGGAGCCGTTTCTCAAATTCTGTGTCAATATATGCCCCAATGCAAACAATTGCATCTAACCCTTATACCCTCGACTCCCGGTGATTTATGCGAGTTAGAACGATGGAGTTTAGATTACAAAAAAGAAGCGTTTGAAACTCAGTTCGATGCGACTGTCGTGACTCAGATCGAAGGATAGTCAAAGGCATGGGGCATTGGTGAAAGGTTAAGCTTGTGTGCCATCTGTCAAGGGGAACAGGGAACGGGGAACGGGGAATGGTTTGAGGTTTTGGGTATGGAATCTGAAACCGTCTAGATTTAAAGAATCAGTTGAGTAGCAACACTAAATATGGGGCTTGACAAACGAGGAATTTTCTTAACCTTTCACCAATAGGCATGGGGTGTCAGAGAAATTGAGATCGGTCTCAATTTCTCGCAACGGCCAGGGCGGGCGCGGAGAAAACCTCACAATTAAGGGATGTGCGGAAAAATAGTGTACCTATTGCAGGGGTCAACGGCCGTTGACCCCTACCCCGTATTTTGGATGATGCAGGTACTTTATTTCTTTGCAAGTCCCTAAGCGCTACACGGGGCGTATTTTGTAAATACTTGTAAACACACGGAGAGGTTGTCCGAAGACGAGCCAGAGAGTGCGCCATACTGAAAAAATTGGACATTCTAATCGTGTTAATCGTACGGTTCGAGCCTGCATTTCGACGATCGTCTCAACGGAGGAAGATTAATGTCCGCAACTCGCCCCACGAAACCCCCCACGAAACCCTCAAAAAAACCCTCGAAAAAATCCGATCGCTTTCGTTCGAGAGATTGGCCGATCGAACAATTACCGGGATTGAGCGATATCGATAGCCAAAAGCTGATCGCCTGCGAGATTCTCACCACTCACCAGCTTTTGCAACGTGCCAGCCATCGGGCCAAGCAACAGGCTTTAGCGATTCGCTTGCAGTTGCGCGTCCAACAAATTCAAAAATGGGTTGCAATGGCGGATTTAGCGCGCGTTCCCAATGTCGGTATCGAGTATTGCGGTTTACTTCTCCACTGTGGAGTGGCAACGGTCGCCCAACTCGCTCAACTCTCCGTCCACCGACTTCACCCCCACATTCGCCGCTTTCAGGTGGCTACCCTACAACGCCAAGACCTTTGTCCGGGACCGGAGGAAGTGACGCTTTGGATACAGCAAGCTCGCCAGCTTTCAGGAGTGAGGTGAGGCGCGATCGCTTATTGGGCGGACTCCCGAACTTGCTGTGCCGATAACCCCAACATCTGGGCAACCTGACTCACCTCCATCCCCGTTGCCAAAAGATTTCGGGCAGCTTGACGCAGTTGAGCTTGTGCTTGTTCTTTTTCTAACCGTTCTCGTTCCGTATCAGTCAGTAACCAGTTGCCTTCAGCATCGCACCAACGCAACCAATGACTGGGTACATCCTCAAATCCCCCATCCCAAATCCCCAAACCGATTTCTAAATCCGCCAACCAAACGCGCGGATTTTCCGGTTGGAGGGGTTGTTCTTGGTAAACTCCCCCATCGAGCTTGAAATAGCGCAACTATTGCGTGTAGCGGCTGTAGACGATGTAGTGGGGAACCCGCAGGTACTGCTCGTAAATCTCCAATTTACCTGGTGGCTGCTGGGGGTTGGGTTCTGTCGTTGCAATAGTTGCGGATTCTTCAGATGTCGTTCGTGCAAAGCGTCCTAAGTCTTCCCCTTCCGTTCCCGGCGATAAAAACTCCACTACCACATTCGGATTGTGTCTTTCCTGCCAAACGACGTAGCTGCGTCGTAAATCCGTTCCGTCGTAGAGGCGGGGTACATTGACCGCCAGAAACCAATCCGGACGCTTGTACCACAAGGGATGAGTGACATCGTAGTACAAATTCAGGTCAGAGGCGCTGAAGCAGTTTTCGCGGCTGTAGTTTGCCAGTTGAAAGGTGCGGCTTAGGAGTTGAGGTTGGAGGTCGTGAAATTCGTCAGGCATCCCAGGCTCCTGGGGGTCTTCGCTGGGCAAATCGTACATCGTCGGCAGGGTTTCTTTGGGAGAACGGGGGGGATCTTCCTGCTCGATCGAGATTTTAGAAATGAGAACCATCACCACCTCCATGTTGAATTTCGATCTAGATTCAATTTTAACGCTTCGACGCCGCAGACAATTCATATAGCTGCATTCAGTGAGGTGAGGACAGTCTGAGCGTCACCAGTATTCTTCCCCCGTTTCTCCCGTTTCTCCCCAAGTTTCCGTTGCCTCCCCTGCCTTCTGAAGCCTCCCAAAGCCTCCGAGATAATAGATTCAAGCGGATTCGCTCTTAATCGGGCATCATCACCTCTAACTCGTAGCCGTCAAAATCCGTCCCTCGATCGATGAGGTGCGCCGCCGTAAAACCCGGTCCGAACCAAAATGCTTCTTCTCTGTCGAGCTTTTCGGGTTCGAGTTCTCCATATTTGCGACTGATAATTTGGGCAAGTTGTGCGTAAGAGAGCTTGGCTTTGAGAGCGGGTGCGAACACTAGGGTGACGCTGGCGAGTCCGTGCTGACCGGAGTCTGCATCTTTTTGAAAGGTGAACTTATATTTTTCGATGCCCTGAAGCTCCTCAACGCTCACTTCGCTGACGACAAACTCATCGGAGTCTCCGAAATTCGAGACTCGTTCTCCTCCGGGAATTCGCTCGCCTACGGCTTCTGGGGTCATATCGCTTTCCAAACCCAAATCGGCGATCGCTATCGGTAGCCAAGTCGTTTCCGATGTACCGATAATTTTGGAGAAATCAACCCCAACCTCGCCAATGTCGGGACTCGATCGGGGGGAGACTGGGGTGGTGGCGTTGACGTTCGTGGAGGAGAAGCTGGGATTCGATGAGGCAGATGTGGATCGCTTCGGTTTAGGTTCACCACATCCACTCAGCCATAAAAGTGCAACCAACATGGAGAGCGGCAGCCATGGAGTTGTCCTCGATCGATTTGATTTTGCGCGAATGGTGCCGGTTAACCTGCGCTCACTCCTCATCTCGATCGGGTCGAAAGTTATCGAGGGCTTCATTGAGCAAGTTTCTCATGTGTTCTGCGGCCACTTTAATTTGCTGCCGGTAATGGGCGCGTTCTTCCTCGCTGCCGGGATAATCTTCACCCTCTAAGAGTTCGACGGACATCAAAATTGTATTCAGAGAAGTTCGGAACTCGTGAGACATTAAGGTAAAAAAATGCGCTTTGAGGGCACTGAGTTCTTTAGGGGATCCGGCGGGAGGGTTCATAGTCGGAGGCTGCATGGTATCTACTTTATTTGATGCTATCAATCATCAATGATTTCTAGGAAAAGCGTTGGCGATTTGACATCAGCTCGTGGGAGAGTGTCATGGCCACCGGATACAATCGGTGAGACCCCTTCCCTAAGTTCGATCGATTTTAAAGGATATTCGAGGATGTTGAGGTCATTTTTCAGGGTTTTATCGCGATCTTTGTTCGAGTTCGGGCATTCTGCATTGGGGGTGACACGCCCGTTGTTACGGAGGTGAGGTTGGGAGCAACTCGAAGACGAGGAAGAGATCGAACGACCCACTGACTCCGAAGTCAAACTCCTTTGATTCTCCCCATCACCCAAACAATTCTTTCGGGCGATCGCTAAAGACGTTGCTAAATGTAACAAAATGCAACGTATAATGAGAAAAGTGAAAATTTTCAAGATTCAAGGTAACAAACTTACATGAAAGTAGCGATCGCAGGGGCAGGCCTGGCAGGACTTTCGTGCGCGAAGTATCTTACGGATTTGGGGCATACTCCTGTCGTATTAGAGCGTAGAGATGTTCTCGGGGGTAAGGTTGCAGCTTGGCAAGATGAAGATGGCGACTGGTACGAAACCGGCTTGCATATTTTCTTCGGAGCGTATCCCAATATGCTCCAACTCTTTAAAGAGCTAGATATTGAAGATCGCCTGCAATGGAAAGAGCATACGATGATCTTCAATCAGCCGGAAAAGCCGGGAACTTATTCTCGCTTCGATTTCCCCGACTTACCGGCCCCCGCGAACGGCATCGTCGCGATTCTGCGAAACAACGATATGCTGACGTGGCCTGAGAAAATTCGCTTTGGCATTGGCTTGATTCCCGCGATTCTCAACGGTCAAAAATACGTTGAGGAAATGGATCGGTACTCTTTTGCAGAGTGGCTCAAGCGGCAAAATGTTCCCCCTCGGGTGGAAAAAGAAGTGTTTATCGCCATGTCGAAAGCGCTTAATTTTATCGACCCCGATGAAATTTCGGCGACGGTGGTTCTCACGGCACTCAATCGTTTTTTGCAAGAGAAAAATGGCTCGAAAATGGCCTTTCTCGATGGTTCCCCCACGGAGCGATTGTGTCAGCCCATGGTTGACTACATTACCGAACGCGGTGGCGAAGTTCGCTTAAACGCACCCCTCAAAGAGATTCAACTCAACGAAGATGGTACGGTGCGCCAGTTCTTGCTGCGGGGTCTCGACGGTGCGCCCGATGAAGAACTGACGGCGGATTTGTACGTGTCGGCGATGCCGGTGGATCCCCTGAAAACGATTCTCCCCCCATCGTGGCGAGAACAAGACTACTTCAAACAACTCAACGGACTCGAAGGGGTTCCGGTGATTAATTTGCATTTGTGGTTCGATCGCAAGCTCACCGATATCGACCACTTGCTCTTTTCCCGCTCTCCCTTATTGAGTGTTTATGCGGATATGAGCAATACCTGTCGAGCCTACGAAAATCCCGATCGCTCGATGTTGGAATTGGTGCTAGCCCCCGCCAAAGACTGGATTTCCAAGTCCGACGAAGACATCGTCGCGGCCACCTTGGAGGAACTCAAAAAGCTATTTCCCCAAGATTTTGACGGAGAACAGCCCGCAAAACTGATAAAATCGCATGTGGTCAAGACTCCTCGATCGGTCTACAAGGCTACACCCGGTCGCCAGCAGTGCCGTCCCTCCCAAGTGACCCCAATTTCTAATTTTTATCTCACTGGGGACTATACCATGCAGCAATACCTTGCCAGCATGGAAGGTGCTGTACTGTCTGGTAAGCTAACAGCGCAAGCGATCGCCAACGCCAACCCCCATCTGAGTTCGGCTACCACTGCTCCAACCATTAATACTCCCTCGGCAACGAATGCTGCAACTGCCTAAGTTATCGCCCAAGGTCAAAATGCTGGTTTCACTAGAGGAGGCCTACGAGGTTTGTCGTCAGATCACCGCTAAGTACTCCAAAACCTTTTATTTGGGTACCCAGCTCATGCCCGAAGCTAAACGAAAAGCAATCTGGGCAATCTACGTTTGGTGTCGGCAAACTGACGAACTCGTAGACGGTCCGAAAGCCAGCGAAACCACCCCCGAAACCCTCGATGGATGGGAACGACAGCTTGAAGAGATTTTTGCCGGTCGCCCCCAAGATGATGTCGATGTTGCTCTCGTCGATACCTTGGAACGCTTTCCCATCGATATCGAGCCGTTTCGAGATATGATTGCCGGTCAGCGGATGGATTTATATCGCAGCCGCTACCAAACCTTTGAAGAACTCAACCTCTACTGTTATCGCGTGGCGGGAACGGTGGGGTTGATGTCCGAGTCAGTCATGGGTGCGGCATCGTCACCCTCGATCGCCCCTTGGGCAACAGAAGAAGACACCAAACACCCCACCCAAGAAGCAATCGCCCTGGGGATTGCCAACCAACTGACGAATATTTTGCGAGATGTGGGAGAAGATGCCCGTCGGGGTCGCATCTATCTACCCCTCGACGAACTGGCGCTGTTTGACTATACCGAAGAAGATTTGTTTGCCGGAGTCATCGACGATCGATGGCGAGCGTTGATGAAGTTTCAAATCGGTCGGGCGCGCAAGTACTTTGCTCAAGCCCAATCGGGTATCGGTCGTCTGAATCAAGATGCCCGGTTACCCGTCTGGTCGGCTTTGCTCAGTTACAGCAAAATTTTGGATGTCATCGAACGCAATCAGTACGATGTGTTCAACCAACGGGCTTATGTTTCCAAATGGGGTAAGTTACTATGCCTGCCCGCCGCTTGGCTGAAGGCACAAGCGCTTTGATACCATTGCGTTAAACATTCGGTCAAAGATCTTCGATCGCTCACAACGTTCGATCGAAAGTAACCCGGGACTCTCCAAAATTGAGAGGCTTTTGTCTACATCCCTCCATGCTGCGAGCGCACCAAGATGACCACCTCCCCCCCATCTCCGGAAAACAAGGCGAGTTCTGCATCTGCAAATGGCAACTCTGCTACGAACGAGTCCTCGGAAGACCAAAACTGGGTGGCCAATCCCTTTGACGAAAAAGATAACCTCGCCCCACTGACCAACGGATATCAAGCTGAGGTGTCGATTGAAGAGCCCAGCGCACCGCTGCCGGAGATGGCTCCCAACCGCGACATCAAATCCGGCACGCAACTTGATTTTTCGCCGAGTCGTTTTTTGTTATCCCAACTGAACCTGGGATGGATTATTGTCGGGGCGATCGGATTGATGATTTTGGGATTGGCTATCGATCGCCTGTGGATGGGACTGGTGGGGGCTTTTGCGGCTCTTTTAGTTTCTGTGAGTATTATTTTGCCCAACTGGAGCAGTTTGTGGACGCAACTGGTTCCAGCCCCCTGGCGATCGCTGATTGCTGCAAGTTTGGGGATTATGGCATCGGGGATCGGGTTGCTGATGCTGAGCGGTTCTAACCAGCAGGGAACTCGCGCGATTCAAATTAATTGGGATGCGGTGGGGGCGGTGGGAGAGATTGTCGGTGCGTTGGGGCAAATTTTGATTGCGCTGCTAGCGGTGTACGTGGCGTGGCAGCAGTACGTCATCTCTAAAGATTTAACCATCCAGCAAAACCGAATTACCCAACAGCAAACCATCGACGCTTACTTTCAAGGGGTTTCCGATCTGGCCCTCAACGATGAAGGATTGCTCGAAGATTGGCCCCAAGAACGGGCGATCGCCGAAGGACGCACTGCCGCCATTCTCAGCAGTGTCAATGCGGTGGGTAAGGCCAAAATCATTCGCTTTCTTTCCCAATCCAAACTCCTGACCCCTTTACGGCGCGATCGACTCCTGGGACGACCCATCCTCGACGGTCGGGGAGGCTACGCTGAAGACCGCGCCTCCGGGACTCGCGTCATCGATTTGGGAGTCATGCTTGCCGGGGCGGATTTGTCGGGGAACGACCTACGTTGGACGGAGTTGAGCGATGCCAACCTGGTGCGGGCTAATCTCAGCCAGTGCGATTTGGTGAAAGCGAACCTGGCGCGGGCGATTCTCTACGAAGCCAATTTAGCCGGGGCCGACCTCAAAGGAACTCGCTTATTTTACGGGACGGTGCAAACGGCAACCCCCCGCAGTCGCACGGAATCTCCTGACTATAAAACGGGAGAACGGACTGGGGCGGTGGTGGAAAACGTGAAATTTAATAAAGTCCAACGTCTCTCGGATACCCAACGCTATTATTGCTGTGCTTGGGGTGGTTCTAAAACGCGCAAAACCATTCCTGGGGGATGTGAGGGGATTCCGAATAAGTTGGGACGGTAGGGTTTAAGTAATAACGGCTTGTGCAACTGTTTCTAAAGTATTGAATTGACGTGTTTTGAGCGACTCGACATTGGGAGATGCTAGCTACTGGTATCGCTTCATTAGGTGATTAGCCTGGATTATTCACGACGCCGATCGTGAATGCCTAAAACCCCGAACAGTCAATGAATTCGGGAATTTTAGCTCGATCGCTCACTGTGGTGGAGATAAAATGGGTCTATTGATTGATACTGAAGGCTTTCAGCTATTTT
>NZ_JBRJXU010000119.1:0-9912 GCF_057467645.1 Zarconia sp. | reverse complement strand
CGCAGCACCAGCTCCACCAGAACCGATTTCGGCATCTGTTCTAGGTCTTCTCGCGTCGGGGGAATAGCTGGTAGCTGCTCAATCATTCTTCTACGCTACCTGGCTTCTCCCAATTGTCAACCCCTCCACCTGAATGCTTACCTTAAAACGAACTTCAGACCTTTACGTTTTTTAGACTAAATCAGTCTAAATCTCAAGAAACTGAATCTGCAGGGTCTCCAAAAAGTGTTTCACAAGAGCTTTTGATTGAAAATGAGCGATCGCATCTACGATATTAGTTTTAATTATTGGAACTCTGCTGTATTGAGAGCGGGTGTAAAATTAGGCTTATTTAATCTGCTCGATCGGCAAACTCTTTCCTGTGAAGAAATTTCACAGGAACTGGATACTAACTTAATTTTTACCAGATCGTTCGTCAATGCCTGTGTTGTCTTAGAGCTATTAGAAAATAAAAATAGTCGATATAAAAACACGTTAGAAACATCTGATTTTTTGGTATTCGGAAAACCTAAATATATCGGCGATCATATTCTCCATATCACTAACTCTTGGTATACGTGGGGTAATTTAGATCGACTCATTCGTGAGGGGCGAACAGAGCTTCTATTTGAAAATGGCTTTGTTAATGCTGATACCTATTGGACAGATTACATGAAAGGTCAGCATAGTAGGGCTACAGCAGGACAGGAAGAATATTTAGTTCAACATGTTAATCTCGCCCAAAAGCGAAAATTACTCGATCTAGGCGGTGGTGCTGGTAGTTATAGTATTGCTTTATGTGCTGCGAATCCCGAACTTAAGGCATTTATCGTCGATCGAAAAGAACCTTTAGAAATCGCCCTGCCTTTAGTCGAGGAAAAACAGCTTCAAAATCAAATTACTCTAGTTGAAGGGGATTTCAATACGATCGACCTTGAACGGGATTATGATGTTGTCCTAATTTCTGGCGTCGTTTGTACGAAATCCTATCCGGAATGTCTTCATCTCTTTCATCGGGCTTATGATGCGTTAATTCCAGGAGGATTAATCATTATTCAATACTTTATGCAGATCGATCGGAGTTCTCAACAGCAATTTCTGGATATAATGATGGACTTATATTTAAAGATTGCCTTTAATCCAGAGGCTAGCGATCGCCTTGGGGATGAAGTGCAATCTGGGCTCACAGAAGTCGGATTTATTAATCCGAGGCAAATTCCGTTACCAACACAATATGCATTGATTCTTGCAACTAAGCCTTAAAAAGTCACTGATTTTTTTCAAGCATCTTCCGGTTTCTGAGTTTTATCCGTCAACCCGCCCCTCAATCTCACCCCCTCATCTCGTAGAGTGGAGCGATACAATCGTGAAGTATTGTTTCCTTTGCCTCGTATTGCTCCCTTCCCATGTCCAAACCCGAACCATTGCCATCCCCTGCCGACCCTCGAAGTCACAACTTCACCGGCACTCAAAACACCATTCGCATTCGGGGGGCCCGACAACACAATCTCAAAGACGTAGATCTAGAATTACCCCGCGATCGCCTAATTGTTTTTACCGGCGTGTCGGGTTCGGGCAAATCCTCCCTAGCTTTCGATACCATTTTTGCCGAGGGACAGCGTCGCTACATCGAATCCCTCAGCGCCTACGCCCGCCAATTCCTCGGACAACTCGACAAACCCGACGTCGAAGCCATCGAAGGTCTGAGTCCGGCGATTTCCATCGACCAAAAATCCACCTCCCACAACCCCCGTTCCACCGTGGGGACGGTAACGGAAATTTACGACTACCTGCGATTGCTCTTCGGACGGGCCGGCGAACCCCACTGTCCCATCTGCGATCGCTCCATTGCCCCCCAAACCATCGATCGAATGTGCGATCGAGTCATGGAACTGCCTGAAAGAACCAAATTTCAAATCCTCGCCCCCGTCATCCGAGGCAAAAAAGGCACCCACCAAAAACTCCTCTCTAGCCTCTCCTCCCAAGGTTTCGTCCGGGTGCGCGTCGATGGTACGGTGCGCGAACTCTCAGAATCGATCGACCTCGATAAAAATCAAACCCATACCATTGAAATCGTCGTCGATCGACTCATCAAAAAACCCGGTATCGAAGAACGCCTTGCCGACTCCCTCTCCACCTGCTTGCAGCAGGCTGAAGGCATTGCCCTGATTGTCGGTGAGTTACCAGCCCCCGAGGATGGCGACTCTCAAAATCGGTCCATCGAAATCCTCTTCTCCGAAAACTTCGCCTGTCCCGAACACGGGGCGGTGATGGAAGAACTCTCGCCGCGCCTGTTTTCCTTCAACTCTCCCTACGGCGCTTGTCCCACCTGCCACGGTTTGGGGAGTTCGCGCACCTTCTCCCCGGATTTAATCGTCCCCGATCCAGATGCCCCCGTCTACAGCGCTATCGCCCCCTGGTCGGATAAAGACAATACCTATTACCTCTCCCTGCTGTACAGCGTCGGAGAGGCCTACGGCTTCGCCCTCGATACCCCCTGGAAAAAGCTCACCACCCAACAGCAAGATGTGATTTTGCACGGTTCCCCAGAACCGATTTGGATCGAAACAGACTCTCGCTACCGGGAAACGAAGGGCTATCACCGCCACTATGCTGGGGCCGTTGCCATGCTGCAACGACAGTACGAGGAAACCGCCTCCGAACCCGTCAAAGAAAAGTTAGAGCACTATCTCGTTAATAAAGTGTGCGAGAGTTGCCACGGGGCGCGCCTCAAACCCGAAGCCCTTTCCGTGCGCATCGGCGACTGCAGAATTACGGATTTAACCCAAGTCTCCATTCGAGACTGCATCGATCGCCTCAACCAACTCCAATTGAGCGATCGCCAAGCGCAAATCGCCGATCTCGCCCTCAAAGAAATTCGGGCCCGGCTGCAATTTCTCCTGGATGTGGGACTCGATTATCTCTCTCTCGATCGGGCGGCGATGACCCTTTCCGGGGGAGAAGCCCAGCGAATTCGCCTCGCCACCCAAATTGGTGCCGGACTCACCGGCGTCCTCTACGTTCTCGACGAACCCAGCATCGGATTGCACCAGCGCGATAACGATCGATTGTTGCGCACCCTCACCAAATTGCGGGATTTGGGCAATACCCTGATTGTCGTCGAACACGACGAGGAAACCATTCGCGCGGCAGATTTCGTCGTCGATATCGGACCCGGTGCGGGGGTTCATGGTGGGGAAGTGGTGGCCAAAGGGGATTTAGACGCCATTCTCCAAGCCGAAAAATCCCTCACGGGAATGTACCTCTCCGGACGCAGAGTTATTGCCACCCCGGAAACCCGAAGGCGAGGAAACGGGCGATCGCTGCGTTTGCTCGATGCCCATCGCAACAACCTCCGCCACCTCAATCTCGAGATTCCCTTGGGCAAATTGGTCTGCATTACCGGCGTGTCCGGTTCGGGAAAATCCAGCCTCATCGACGAACTCCTCTACCCGGCCCTCCAACATCACCTGACCCGGCGCGTGCCGTTTCCCAAACAATTGGGGGCATTGAAGGTGAAAGGGGCAAAAGTCAAAAAAGTCAAAGATGTGGTGGATAAGGTGATTATTATCGACCAATCTCCCATCGGGCGCACCCCCCGTTCCAATCTCGCGACTTATACTGGGGTGTTCGACAGCATTCGCCAAGTATTTGCCGAAACCCTCGAAGCCAAAGCGCGGGGATATAAGCCGGGACGCTTTTCCTTTAATGTCAAAGGGGGTCGCTGCGAAGCCTGCGGGGGACAGGGATCGAACGTCATTTCCATGAACTTTCTCCCAGATGTTTACGTTCAGTGCGATGTTTGCAAGGGAGCGCGCTACAATCGGGAAACGTTGCAAGTCAAGTACAAGGGACATTCGATTTCCGATGTTCTCAAGATGACGGTCGAGGAAGCCTTTGAAGTCTTTCAAAACATTCCCCGCGCCGCAACCCGACTCCAAACTTGCATCGATGTAGGACTGGGGTACATTCAGTTGGGACAACCGGCCCCGACGCTTTCTGGAGGCGAGGCGCAACGGGTTAAACTGGCCACAGAACTCTCCCGCCGCGCCACGGGAAAAACCCTCTATCTGATTGACGAACCCACTACGGGATTATCGTTTTACGACGTTCACCATCTTTTAAACGTTTTGCAACGGTTGGTGGACAAAGGCAACTCGATTTTAGCCATCGAACACAACCTCGATGTGATTCGCAGTGCCGACTGGGTGATCGATATGGGTCCCGAAGGGGGCGATAAAGGGGGAGAAGCGATCGCTATCGGCACGCCGGAGGAGGTTGCGCAAAACCCCAACTCTCACACGGGCCGATATCTCCAGCAAGTGTTGCAACAACATCCACCGGGATGAGGCTTGATCTTGTATCGATTCACCCCCTCGACCCATCTCAATCTGGGAATGCCCTTCGCCATTGATGAGATCCCTCGTTGATGCCAACGCGAGATTTTCAGGTCGACCTCTCCCGAGAGCGACCCCAACTTCCCATGCTCGCATTCATCGGAATCTCACAAACTCGTCCCTTGTCAGCTCTGCCGATCTCCCTCTCCTTTCTGTGCCCGGAAAAATCTGAATTCCTTCACAAGATCCCAGAAAGTGGCAAGATACAATTAGGCAATCTCTGAGAGTCTCAATCTGGGTGTGCTATTTTTGAATCTTCAATTCGAGCAAGTAACAACATTCAACAGAATTTGGACGTTCAAGGGGTGTGCGAACGGGGAGGCTGTGTTTAAGAGAACGTTGGGGATGGGGAAAATGTCACCTCATCCCTTCGCCTCTTCTCCTAGGAAGAGAAGGGGGACAGGATGGGGAGGGGGAGGATACCCAGATGCGGAAACCAGTGGCGACCCCATTCAAAGTCTGGGGAACTGAAATTGAGCAATTTTCGGTCAATGTTAGTGGCAATCGGACTACTTTTGACGCGAATTTAGATCGGCGATTATCGAATATTATCGATCTGTGACGAATCTGAGTGACGCTCTCGACCTCCCCGAGGCCCTCACTCGAGCGAACTACTTTTTCTCCTCCTAACCTACCGCCTTTCGTGCAGGGAGTTTTTATGGATCTGGCATCGCACAAATTTATTTCGCTGTTTGACCCAGAACAAGCTGAAGAACTATGCAAAGCTGCTATTCTGGAAAAATTCAATCGCAAAACAATCCTGTTTGAAGAAGGAGAAAAGTCCGATTGTCTTTATCTGATTCTTGAAGGTTTGGTCGAGTTTAAAAAAAACGTTGGGGAAAATCGATACGAAACCCTAACCCAGGCTGGACCCAATTCTTTTTTTGGTGAATTAGGCATTTTAGATGGGCAACCTCGCAGCACTCAAGCCATCGTTTTTAAAGGCTCGACCTTAGCCAAAATTCCCGATTATCGGATGATGAAAGTTTTGGATGGGATGAAAGGCTCGAAAGCGATCGAAATTTTTAGCTACATGACGCAACGCCTTCGCGATTCGACGGAACAATACATCAAGCAGGTGGTTCACAAACAAAAAATGGTATTGCTTGGAGAAATGGTGAATACGGTGATTCACGATTTTAAAAGTCCTTTGAGTAGTATTACCTTAGCCAGTGGGATGGTCAAAGAGCAGCACTCTGATGAAGATACGATTGAATGGTGCGATTTGATTAGAATTCAAGCCCAGCGAATTGCCGATATGGCGGAAGAATTCTTGGAGTTTACCCAAGGCGAATCGGCTCTAAACAAACATCCCATGAAGCTGGAAAAAGCCTTTCAATATTTTGAACGATTGAATCGCGTTTATTTGAGTCAAGCGAATGTAGAATTGACAATCGACTGCGATGAAAATATTATTTTAAACGCGGATGAAAATAAGCTGCTGCGAGTTTGGCAAAACTTGGTAGGCAATGCGGTTGAAGCATTTATGGAGCGCGGGGGGAAAATAGAAATTCGAGCGCGGATCGAAGACGATCGGGTGAAAACCATCGTCCGCGACAACGGTCCCGGTATTCCCGAAGAAATTGGCGACCGTTTGTTTGAATCCTTCGTCACGTATGGAAAGCGCGGGGGAACGGGTTTGGGAACGGCAATCGCCAAATCGATCGTTGATGCCCACGGGGGTAAGATTTCCTTTGAATCGATTCGAGATCGAGGAACGACATTTTATATTAGTTTGCCCCTTTATCGGGGATAATCGTCTCGGAACCCGCAACAATGCGACGTCACCCAACCCTCTGTCTCCTCGGGGTTTGAGTTGGATTTCAACAAACTCGATGCATCGATGACGAAGTTGACAGAACCGAGAGACCTAAAATTTGCCAGACGCCACGATCGACCCTTTCAACCCACAATTTCAGCCGGAATCTTCAAAATTGAGTGGCAACGATTACAATCTAAAAGATAATCTTCTCGGTCTATCATCACCGTGCTGTTTCATCCACGTTCGACACTTTCCTCGATTGGAGCAATTTGCCTGTTCGCCTCTTTGAGTGCTTGCGCGGATAGTCCTTTCGGTCAATCCCTTGAAGACTCTCTCGCTGTCGATCCGCAACTGCAAGAGGAATCGACCCCCGCCCAACCGACACCGACTCCAACACCGGCACCAACACCCACCACCACGCCGACTCCAACAACCGAGGTGTCCCTCCCCGATGATTTCCCTGGGGAGATTCCCCAGTACGAGGGAGCTTCCTTAGAGAAGGTGACGATTGCCGAAACGCCTGACGACCCGGTGGTGACGCGATGGACGAGCAAAGATTCGAGGGAGGCGATCGAAGGTTTTTATCAAGAGCGGTTGGGAAAGGATAACTGGCAGCTGGTGACCCCCGAAACTCAAGAATCGACAGAAGATGGTGCAAGCGTTATCGTTGCCCGTCGAGATGGAATGCAGGTGCAGGTTTCGATCGCTCCTAACCCCGACGGGGGGGATGGCAAAACGGTCTTCGATATCGCGTATTTCCTCACCGGCGATGAGACCGCTACGAGCCCAGAACCAGCAGCAGACTCTACTTCATCCGAATCATCTCCCTCTGAAGCCGCCACGCCGTCTAATACCCCCAAAGCCTTCAGCGATCTCGATCGAACGCCCCAAGCCCGTTCCTACATCGAAGACTTGGCAGCACTGGGGGTTCTCACGGCTTCCAACGACAGCGATAAATTTGCCCCCAATGAAGTGGTAACCCGCCGAGAATACGCTCGCTGGCTGCTCGATACCAACAATAAGCTCTACGCCGACGCACCCGCCAAACAAATTCGTCCCGTTGCTTCCGCTGCTCAACCGGTTTTTGGAGATATCCCCGCCACCGATCCGGATTTTGGCACAATTCAAGGGTTAGCCGAAGCGGGCATCATCCCCAGCCGCTTAACGGGGGCAACCACCATCGCTCAGTTTCGTCCCGATGCCCCCCTGACGCGAGAGGAATTGGTGTTGTGGAAAGTGCCTTTGGACTTGCGACGGGGATTACCCGCTGCGACTCTAGATGCGGTTCGCCAAACTTGGGGATTTCAGGATGCCGCGAGTATTGAAGCCAAAGCCCTCAAAGCGGTACTGGCAGATTTTCAAAATGGCGATTTAGCCAATATTCGTCGCGCCTTTGGCTATACCACCCTCTTTCAACCGAAAAAAGCGGTCACGCGATCGGAAGCGGCTTCGACCCTGTGGTACTTTGGTTTCCAGGGTGACGGACGCTCGGCAGCTCTTGCCGTTCGGGAAGATTCTAATGGTCCAGAGTGAATGGACAATTGACAATTGATAATGGGCATTCGTGAAAAAATCAGAAAACTGCTCGTTTGTCAATATAAAAATTTAGTTACTGCTCGATTAAATCCGAATTCTCAATAATGCGATGTGCAATCTTTTTGCCAAGCCGTGTGGTGAGCGAGTCGAATATCCCCCTTTCCCCTTCCCCCTTGCCCTTTGACCCCGTGTTGTCAGGTTTTGGATAATGAAGTTGCACATGGCGTCAATAGACATCTGGTAGAAATTCAAAATCAGATTGATTTCTATGGTTCAGTCATAAATTTTTTCTCCTTTTCCCCCTTAACCCTTAACCCTTGTCCCTTTTCCACCAGATGTCTAACATGTCCGAATACGATCGACTCTTTAATACCATCGAAGAATTAGTGATGTGCCACTCTCCAAGCGGCGTGGAAGGGGAAGTGGATGCATGGGTGCTCGATCGCTTTGCCGGGTTGGGATTGGAAACCTGGCAAGATGAGGCGGGGAACGCAATCGCCAAAATTCCCGGTCGGGATTCGAGTCGCTCTTTAACCATTACCGGTCACAAAGACGAAATTGGGGCGATCGTGAAAACCGTCGGCAACGACGGAACCGTTGAGGTGCGCAAGTTGGGCGGATCGTACCCTTGGATTTACGGTGAAGGGGTGGTGGACTTGTTAGGCGATCGAGAAACGGTTTCGGGAATTCTCAGTTTTGGTTCCCGCCACGTTTCCCACGAATCCCCACAAAAAGCCCAGCAAGGTAATGCCCCCCTGAAATGGCAGAATGCCTGGATCGAAACCAAACAAACGGCAGCAGCATTAGAAGCCGCTGGGGTGCGACCGGGAACGCGAATGGTGGTGGGGAAACACCGCAAAAAACCGATTCGCTTGCAAGATTATATCGCCAGCTATACCCTCGATAACAAGGCATCGATAGCGATTTTGCTCGAATTGGCGCAACGAGTGAAACACCCCCCGATCGATGTCTATTTGGTGGCGTCGGCGAAAGAAGAAGTGGGAGCCATTGGGGCGCTATATTTCACAAATCGCCAGCGAACCAATGCTTTGATTGCTCTAGAGATTTGCCCGATCGCTCCAGAATACCCGATCGAAGATGGGGCGGCTCCAGTACTGCTAGCTCAGGATGCCTACGGTGTATACGATGAGGGCTTAAACGCCGACTTGCGTGCCTGTGCCGAAAAAGAAGAGATTCCCCTGCAACTGGCCACGATTAGCGGCTTTGGTAGTGATGGCTCGATCGCCATGAAATTCGGTCACGTGGCGCGAGCTGCCTGTCTGGGCTTCCCCACCCAAAATACCCATGGCTACGAGATTGCTCATCTCGGGGCGATCTCTAACTGTATTCGCGTGCTGCAACGCTATTGCAGCGATGGGTGACTTTGGAGGTTTGGGAGACTTCGAAAGCTTCGGGGGCTGAGTTTTTGAACGAGAAATTCTCCCGTTTCCCCCCTCTCCGTGTCACCGCGTCCCCGTGTCACCGCGTCCGGAGCGTCTCCCCCTCTCCCCATCACCCCCTCTCTTCTACCCAGCGGGCGATCGATTAATCCACTTCAACAACCACAGGGAAGCCAGCAGACCCGCAAAGTGAGCCACAATTGTATGGGTATTTCCCAGAACGACGAAAATATCTAGGGGTTGAATCAGTTGGCTGAGGGCCACGCTGGTAAAAGCGACCCCTTGAGCTTGCAGTGCCTTCGCTAGCAATATACCTGTAATGGTTTCCGCGCCGAGCAAGCCAAAAAAGATACCCACCAAGTTGATAATCAAGCCGCGTTCGATCAGTTGGTTGGTTTCCGATCGCTTCGGTCGCCGTTCTCCGTCAGTCGTGGCTAACCGTTTGCCGAATTTCATGTAGCGATTCGACCAGTAGATACTAATCAGCAAAGCCACAATACTCGTTAGCGAGAAAAAGATACCTGGTCCTTGCTCGGCACTCACCGTCGTGTCAACAGCGCTCTGGCTGGCTGCTGAAGCGGGAATGGCAAAGAGGAAAATCAGACCGGCTACCACCCCCAGAACCACCTGCACCCAAAAACCGATCGCCCCGGCACGACGCAGTGCGGTACTCGCTCGAGCAATAGCCGGGGGTAGAGAATAAAGCTCGTCAGGGTTCGACATACTTCGTGTTGGATCGCGGTCGTATCGCGAAAGTCGTAAGTTATCTGTTATTATGCCCCATCGACCGAATTTCACCAATGGCTCGATGTAAGGGTGTGGGGTGTGGGGTGTGGGT